>NZ_JBAMDC010000332.1:0-7326 GCF_036961605.1 Streptomyces sp. KLMMK | reverse complement strand
GCGCTCGGCAAGCCCTACGTGTGGGGGGCGACCGGGCCCGCCGCCTTCGACTGCTCCGGGCTCACCAAGGCCGCCTGGCAGGCGGCGGGCGTCTCGCTGCCGCGCACCACGTACACGCAGATCAACGCGGGCCGGCGGATCTCCCGGAGCGCGCTCGCCCCCGGCGACCTGGTGTTCTTCTACTCGGGCATCAGCCACGTCGGGCTCTACATCGGCGGCGGGCGGATGATCCACGCCCCGCACCCGGGTGCGCCGGTCCGGATCGCCCCGGTCGACGAGATGCCCTTCGCGGGGGCGTCGCGACCGGTGTGAGCGCCGCAGGGCCGGTGCGGGCCCGCGGCGCTCTCGTGGTCTGCGAAGGGACGCCGGACGCAACGCCCGCCTTTACGCAGGCGCTAGCCGAGGACCAGCAGGGTGGCGAGCGCCGGGCCGAGGGCTCCGCCCATGAGGTAGGAGAGCTGGAACAGGCCGATACCGGTGGGGCGCTGGGCATCGGGGACGGCGGAGGCCGCGACCATGGACTGGGTGGCGTTGACACCGGTCGCGCTGAAGACGGCGAGGCCGATCGCCGCGAACAGGATGACCGCGCTGTGGGCGAAGACCGCTGCCGTTGCGGCGAGCACCCCCACCACGAGCAGGATCGCCCGCACCCTGGTCCGCCCCAGGCGCGCGGCGACGGCCGCGAAGACGAGGGTGAGCAGAGATCCGATGATCATGGCGGCCATCTGGCCCGTGGCCACGGAGCCGGTCGGCCAGCCGGCCCGGTCGGCGATCAGCCGCGGGATCGCGAACAGCAGCGTGAAGTACGACGCGGACAGGGCGAGGGCCATCAGGACCGAACCGCGGAAGAGCCGGGAACGCAGGGCGGCTGCCGGGACGTAGCCGTCCGGGCGGCGGCGTATGTGCAGGGACAGCAGGACGCCGGTGACGGCCGCCGCGGCGAGGGCGGGCAGCGGGTTCGACGGCAGCAGAACGAGGCTGCTGGAGAGGACCGCCAGCAGCACCGCGCCCCGGGCGTCGAAGCGGCCCTCGGCGGCCGGGACCCGGGTGGTGTGGCGGCTGACAGCCGGGACGGCCAGGAGGGTGACCATCACGACGGACAGGGCTGCGCGCCAGGAGACGGTGCCGGTGAGGCGCTCGCCGAGCAGCGGCCCCACTGCGCCGAGGATCCCGGTCCCGGCGCTGATCACACCCATGCGGCGGGCGGTGCCGGCCAGGTTCATGGCGATGGCCACCATGCCCGCTCCGCCCGCGGCCTGGCCGGCCCGTCCGGCGAGGGTGAGCGGCAGCCAGGGCGAGGCGGCCACCACCGCGGTCCCGGCGGCGACGAAGGCGGCGCTCAGCCACAGCGCGGTGCGCGTGCCGCGCCTGCGCACCAGCGTCGCGATCAGCGGTGTCGCGATCGCCAGTGCCAGAGCGAAGACGGTGACCAGCCACGATGCGCCGGCGGTGCTGATACCGAGTGCGCGGCCCATGTCGTCGAGGATCAGGACGGTCGCGTTGTTGGCGGCGGCGACCGGTGTGGCGAGCAACGCCAGCCACAGGATGGGGACGCGGCGCGCGGATTCGGCGACGGCGGAGGGGGCGGGCGAAGAGGAAGGAGAGGGCGAAGAGGAGGGGGAGGGCGTGCGCGTGGCGGCCGCCCCGGTGGTGGTGGGCATGTCTCTTCCAGCCGGTTCGTGTGTCTGCGGGTGAGGGGCGGATCAGAGGGGGGACACGGGGCGTTCACCGTGGGCGCTGGTCAGTGCGCGGTCACTTCGTCGAGCAGCCGCGGGGCGTCGCCGCTGAAGTCGATCCACGGATTCGTGCCCAGCGCCTGTGCGCCGTCCACGCTCGGCTCCTCGTAGCGCATGACGAACTTCTCGGGGCCGTGGACGTAGGCCACGATCAGGCCGTGCCCGGCATCGAGGTAGGCGCCGTGGGGGCCCAGGCCGGGGTAGCTCACGCGCCAGGCCGGATCGCCGGTTTCGACCGCGCCCACCGACAGCTTCGCGACCACGCCGTCGGGCAGCAGGTAGAACCACGTCCACGGGCCGCCGGAGACGACCGTCATCACCTCGTCGACGCCGACTCCGTGGTCGGAGCTGTTCACGTGGAGCCTGCCGAAGCGCTCCTGGACGGCGTGCCGGGCGGCGGCGTCCATCGTCTTCATGTCGTACACCTTCGGGTACGGGGGAACGCCGGCCTCGGAGGTGTTCAGGAACCCGCCCCGATGGGCCTCCGGGCGGCGGCCGGCCAGCTCGATCTGCTCCACCAGCTCCCCCCGGTGCATGCTGAACAGCGCGAGCAGTTCCGCGCCTTCCGCTTCCGAGAGCGCCCGGTCCTTGGACGCCTCCAGAAGCGGGTGGGCCGCCGCGGGAACGGGAACCCGGCTGACCCGCACGCCCACCGTGCGCAGTACGCGGTTGACCGCCTCGACGCCGGTGGTGGCCGGCCGGCCGTCGGAGTACGAGAGCTTCAGGGTTCCGTGGTCCGCGGTCGTCATTGCTGCTCCTGAGTTCCTTCAACGCAAGATCTTTTGACGTTGAAATAACAGCATGCTTGCTTGTTCAACGTCAAGTCTTTTAAGGTTGAAAAAATCGCGGAGAGGGTGATGACGTGACCGATGCGGTGGACCTGGTCATCGAGCAGTGGCGCAAGGAGCGGCCCGAGCTGGCGGACAGCCTGCGGTCCGTGGAGGTGCTGGGGCGCATGCACCGCATGCAGCGCGTGTACGACCAGCACTTCAAGAGGCTCAGTGACGAATTCGGCGTGAACGTGGGCGAGTTCGACGTGCTGTCCACGCTGCGCCGCGCAGGCGCGCCCTACACGCTCACCGCCGGCGCCTTCGCGAAGGCGGCCATGGTGTCCCCGGGCGCCATCACGAACCGCCTGGACCGCTTGGAGGACAAGGGTCTGGTCGAGCGGATCCGCGACCGCGCCGACCGGCGATCGGTACGGATCCGCCTCACCGAGCGCGGCAAGGCACTGATCGACGAGGCCATGATCGCCCACCTGCGGGACTACGACGAGATCCTGTCCGTCCTGACCCCGGAGGAGTGCGAGCAGATCGCCTCGGGGCTGCGCAAGATCTTCGAGGCCCAGGGCGACACCACGCTCAGCTGATCAAGGCCCCCGCCGCCGGATGCGGGCGGCGGACGGCCCCGGCCGGATCCCGCCCCCACCCCTGCCGGCCCCGGCCGGGCTACGGCTTGATCTGCTGCGAGAGCCAGCGGAAGACGTCGGGGACCTGCCGCTTCCACACGGCCGTGCCGTGGCCGCCCGCGCCCGCGGGGACCTTGGTCACGTGCACCGTCGTCGGCGGCTTGGCCGCCTGCTTGAGCGCCAGGCCGCCCTGGTAGCCGTCGCCCTCCGCGCCGGAGACGAACAGCGCCACGTGCGGCGGGGTCTTTGCCCGCTGGAGCATCTTCAGGACGTTGTTCTCGTCGCGCAGCCCGGGCGTCTTCGCCGTCAGCGAGGAGGGCTCGCCGGCGGGGTCGTTGTAGCCGGAGAGGCTGACGCCGGCGCGGTAGCGGTCGGGGTGGGCGACGGCCAGCTTGGCGGCGCAGTGCGCGCCCGCCGAGTAGCCCGCGACGGCCCAGCCCTCGGGCTTCTCCTGCGCGCGGAAGGTGTCCGTGACCATCTTGCGGACGTCGACGCTGAGCCAGGTGTCGGCGTTGACCTTGCCGGTGATGTTGGCGCAGCCGGTGTCCACGTCGCCGAGGAGCGTGGTGCGCGGGGCCACGATGATGAAGGGCTCGACCTCGCCCTTCTCCATCATCGGCTTGAGCCGGCTGTTGACCTCCAGCGTGCCGAACCAGGCCTTCGCCGAGCCGGGGAAGCCCGGGAGGACCTCGACCACGGGGAACTTCTTGTCCTTGTACGCGGGGTCGTCGTACTGCGGCGGCAGCCAGACGTAGACCTCGCCCTCCACACCCGATATGCGGCCCTTGAACTGGGTCTCCTGCACGCCCTGGCCCATCCGTTTGTCGGACGCGGGCTTGAACTTCTGCGGGTTCCTGGGGGCCGCGTCGAGGTTCTTGCCGCCGGTGCCGTCCGGGCCGAGGTCGGCCGCGGTCCGGACGTGGTCGCCGGTGCCGAGGAGGTCGTCCCAGTTGTCGAAGAGCCCGTTGGCGTTGTTGACCATCACAAAGACCATGGCTATGGCCGTGACCTGGGCGAACAGCAGCATGAGCAGCCGCGCCGCGTGCCGTACGAGCTTGGGGCCGCCGATCCTGCCCCACAGCGTGAGCGGCAGCACGAGCGCCACCACGACCAGCGCGACCGTGGTGAGGAGGAAGGGGGTCCCCGTCAGGCTCATCGGGCTCTCGTTTCGGATCTCGGGCCCCGCGCGGGGCCGGGGCCCTGCGCGAGTGAGAGCCTCTCGTCCGTTCAAGAGTGCGAGCGGGGTGCCGGGGTTCCGCCCCTCCCCCCGCGGGAGCCGGGCTTATCCGAAATCGGACCGGAAGGGCGGCGGTCCCCGGCGGGATCCGCGACGAGGATCCCGCCGCGGATCCGGGGCGGGATCAGACCAGGCGCCGGGCCGTCGCCCACCGGGTCAGCTCGTGGCGGTTGGAGAGCTGGAGCTTGCGCAGCACCGCCGAGACGTGCGACTCGACCGTCTTCACCGAGATGAACAGCTGCTTGGCGATCTCCTTGTAGGCGTAGCCGCGGGCGATCAGGCGCAGCACCTCGCGCTCGCGCTGGGTGAGCCGGTCGAGGTCCTCGTCGACGGGCGGGGCGTCGGTGGAGGCGAAGGCGTCGAGGACGAAGCCGGCCAGCCGCGGCGAGAAGACGGCGTCGCCGTCCTTGACGCGGAAGACGGCGTCGATCAGATCCGCGCCGGTGATGGTCTTGGTGACGTAGCCGCGGGCGCCGCCGCGGATGACGCCGATGACGTCCTCCGCGGCGTCGGAGACGGACAGGGCCAGGAAGCGGACCGGGCGCTCGGCGTCGGCCATCAGGGGCGCGCAGCGGCGCAGCACCTCGACCCCGCCGCCGCCGGGGAGGTGGACGTCGAGCAGGACGACCTCGGGGCGGGTGGCGGTGATGACGGTGACCGCCTGGTCGACGTCGGCGGCCTCGCCGACGACCTCGACGCCCGTCCGGTCGGTGGCCCCGATCTCGGCCTGCACGCCCGTACGGAACATCCGGTGGTCGTCCACCAGCACGACCCGTGCGTGGCGCTGCACCGTCTCTTCGGTCGTCATGACGCGTTCTCCGCCCTCTCCATTTCCAGCTCCACTTCGGTTCCCCCACCGGGCACGGACCGCAGTCTCGCCGTGCCGCCGTTGCGCTGCATCCGGCCGATGATGGATTCGCGGACGCCCATGCGGTCGTCCGGCACCGCGTCCAGGTCGAAGCCGGGGCCGCGGTCGCGCACGGAGAGGAAGACCGTACGCCCCTCAACCTCGGCGTACACCTGGACGGCGCCGCCTTCGCCACCGTACTTGGCGGCGTTGACCATGGCCTCACGGGCGGCTTGCATCTGGGCGGCCAGGCGTTCGTCCAGCGGGCAGTCGCCGACGACGACCACCTCGATGGGCACCCCGTGGTAGTCCTCGACCTCGGCCGCGGTGGCCTTGACGGCCTCGGCGAGGGTGTCGGGCTGCTCGGCCTCGTCCTTCCCCCGGCCCTCGGGCCGGTAGAGCCAGGCGCGCAGCTCGCGTTCCTGGGCCCGGGCCAGGCGGGCCACTTCGCGGGCGTCCTCGGCGTTGCGCTGGATCAGGGTGAGGGTGTGCAGGACGGAGTCGTGGACGTGGGCCGCGACCTCGGCGCGCTCCTGGGCCCGGATGCGCATCGTGCGCTCGGCGGAGAGGTCCTGCGTCATGCGCACCAGGGAGGGACCGGCCAGCAGCGCTATGCCGACCAGGACCGCCAGCGACGCCTGCAGGACGGTGCCCAGGTGTGCGGCGGAGCCCTGGAGGACGACGATGCCCGTGACGCCGGCGGCGGCGAGGACCACGCCGGCCGCGGCGCGCGCGAGCGGCAGGACCCGCTTGCTGCGGCCGACCTCCATCCAGTGGGCCCGGCGGGCGTTGTCGGCCTGGCGCCAGACGAGGGCGACGCCCGCGCAGACGAGCAGCAGCGGCCAGATGTAGGCGTTGGCGCGGCCGAGGTGGAGGTTGTCGACGAAGATCGCGGCGCCGATGACCAGGGCGACGAGCGCGACGACCTGCCCGCGGTCCGGCTTGCGGGCGAAGAGGCGCCGGCGGCCGTCGGAGCCCGTCTCGGCGGAGGCCTGGCGCGGGGCGTCGACGCCGCCCACCCCGAGCGGCACCACGAACCAGAACACCGCGTACAGCACGGCGCCCATGCCCTGGGCCATCAGCAGCGCGACGAAGACCAGGCGCACCCAGGAGACCGGCAGGCCCAGGTGCCCGGCGAGCCCGCGCGCGACACCGCCGAGCATGCGGCCCTCGGCGCTGCGGTAGAGCTTGCGCAGGGGTGGGCCGTCGGGGTGCTGCGGGCGGGCGGGGGCGGTCATGTACTGATCGTCACATGTCCGCGGGGGCCGCGGCATCAGGGTTCGCCCCTGACGGGACCCCTACTGGTGACGGTGCGTCCGCCGGCGACGGGACGCCTGCCTGCCGGTGACGGGACGTCTGCCCGCCGGTGACGGGATCTACTGGGCGGCGGGCCGGAACCCTTCGCGCACCACGTCGAAGACCTGGCTGTGCTTGTGCCAGTCGGCCTTGGGCGCCGAGAGGTAGATCGCGTACTCCTTCCCGCCCGGGCGGCCGAATCCGAGGTCGGCGGCCCGGTATTCGCGCGCCCGGCCCTGCCAGGTGAACTCCCAGATCGCCGCGGGCAGCCCGCGGTACTCCGTGCCCTGCATGCGCAGCTGGTGGTAGCCGGGCAGCTTGCCCTCCTTGACCGACTTCGTCTCGTCGTCCTTCCAGCGCTGGAGCGGGTCGCTGCTCGCGAGGTCGAAGACGGAGACCCGCAGGCCCACCAGGCCGCTCGGGTCGATGTAGAGGATCTCGTCGCTCTCCTTGAGCTTCCCGCGCTTCCATCCGTCCGGCACGGGGAAGGAGACGCCGGCCGCCTTCTCCGACACCAGGTGGTAGCCGCGCGGCGGGTCCGGCACCGGTGACGGGCCCGCGCTCTTCTTCCCGCCCGGGCTCGCAGAGGCTTCCTGGCCGGACGCGGCGCGGGGGGCGGGGTCGTCGTCCTCCTGGCCGCCGCCGGTCATGAAGTACGCGCCGGCCGCGATGCCGGCGACGGTGACGAGGGCCAGGGCGCTCCACAGGACGGGGCGGTGGCCACGGCCCGTGTGCGCGCTACGGGCGGCGCGGGCGCCGCCCCCGGCCTTCGTGTCCGAATCCGGGCCCGGAGCCGGGCCGG
>NZ_JBAMDC010000331.1:0-7365 GCF_036961605.1 Streptomyces sp. KLMMK | reverse complement strand
GGCGTGCCCCGCCGCTCCGGCGTGCCCGGCGTGCCCGCAGCCCGTCGTGCCGAACGCCCGGTCGACGGCGCGTTCCAGCTCGTGCGCGAGCAGGACGTGCGCGAGCCGGCTCTGGCTCTTGCTCGCGAAGTCGACCTCGCGCAGCGCCAGACGGACGCCGTGCACCGCGTCGTCGCACAGCCTGCGCACCTCGGCGAGGTCGGTTCCGGTCGCGGCGACGGGGTTCCACGCCCCGCTCTCCGCGTCCTCCGCCATGTCCTCCACGGCGTCCAGCAGGTGCGCGAGCCGCCCGAAGAGCCTGCCCGCCTCTTCCAGGGGCTCCTTGTTGGCCGGCCGCCCGGCGAGCACGGCGGTGTAGCCGAAGGCCGCGGCGGTGGCCGTCTCGGTGGGCTCCGTCACCGTCAGCAGGGACGTCCCCGCACCGGCCAGCGCCTCGATGCCGGCCTGCCGTTCGACCGCGTCGACCAGGACGGCGGTGTCGAAACCGAGGTCCGCTCCCGTACGGGCACCGGCCCGGTCCCACTTCGCGGCCACGCGGCGCGCCGCCGCGGCGACCGGGCGGCGCGCCAACACGCCGTCGCCGTCGGCGACATGGTCGCGCATCTTCGCCGACGCCAGCACCAGCGACACCGAGGCGGCCAGGCGCGCCCCCTCACCCTTGGCCACGGAAGCGGTGCGCATGCCGCGCAGCGGGCACGGTCCGGCCGTGCGGCGCCAGGAGTTGGCGCCTTCGTCCGCCGGCGACTGGGCTTCCACCAGGACCGATATGACCAGACCGTCGTAGTTGGTGGCCGCGCGCGCGAACTGTCCGTGGTCGCCGCGCAGCGCGAGGCACAGTCCGCACAGATGCGCCATCCATTCCGTGCGCATGGCTTCTGACAACCGGTGCCGGCATGGCCTTATGATCCCGAACAAAACCCAGCCCCCGTGTGTGGTGTGAATGGACCCGGGCATCCTAATCACCTGACCACCCGACCCGACCGGGGCCCGCCCCGCGCCCCCGAATCACCCGCCGTAACCGCATATGCCCAGGTCCAGGGTGCAAGAAGGGGCCTGTGGGGTTTCTGACGCACCGCCAACCGGTTTGCACCAGATGCGTCACGAAATGCTCGTCCGGCGGCTATCCACTTGGCACACCATCCGCATCATGGACGACGATAGAGAAGCGGACGGAACACACCGCGTGTGAGAGGAGGCGTCCATGGGATCGGTGCGCAAGGCGAGTGCCTGGCTCGGCCTCGTCGACGACAGCGATGACGAGCGCTACTACGACGACGAGTACGCCGAGGGACCCGAGCCCGGAGACGCCTGGGTCACCAACCCCAAGGTACGGGTGGCGGACGAGGCCGCGCAGGAACAGGGCACGCGCATCGCCACCGTCACCCCGGACGGCTTCCGCGACGCCCGGGGCATCGGCGAGCTCTTCCGCGACGGCGTCCCGGTGATCGTCAACCTCACCGGCATGGAGCCCAACGACGCCAAGCGCGTCGTGGACTTCGCCGCCGGGCTGACGTTCGGACTGCGCGGCTCCATCGAGCGCGTGGCCAACCGCGTGTTCCTGCTGACCCCCGCCGACTACATGGTGGTCAGCGGGGAGCCGAGGGGACGGGCGAACGGCGGCTTCTTCAACCAGAGCTGAGCCGGGCTCCACGGACAGGCCGGGGGTCCGGGGGTTGCACCCCGGAGCAGCACAGCAACCAGAGCTGAGCCGAGCAGCGCTCAGAACCGGGTTCCGCGGCGGAGGGGCGAAGCCGCGAAGGGGTGAGGGCTTACCGGAAGGCGTCGAGACCGGTGAGCGCCTTGCCCAGTACCAGCTGGTGCATCTCCACCGTGCCCTCGTACGTCAGCACGGACTCCAGGTTCGTGGCGTGCCGCATCACCGGATACTCCAGGGAGATCCCGTTCGCACCGAGGATCGTCCGCGCCGTCCGGCAGATCTCGATCGCCTCCCGCACGTTGTTGAGCTTGCCGAAGCTCACCTGTTCCGGCCGCAGGCTCCCCGCGTCCATCCGCCGCCCGAGGTGGTGCGCCAGCAGGATCCCCTTGTGCAGCTCCACCGCCATGTCGGCGAGCTTGGCCTGGGTGAGCTGGAAGCCGCCGATGGGCTTGCCGAACTGCTCGCGCGTGCGCGCGTAGTCGAGCGCGGTCTCGAAGCTCGTACGCGCCGCACCCATCGAGCCCCAGACGATGCCGTACCGCGCGTGGCTCAGGCAGCTGAGCGGGCCGCGCAGCCCGGTGACCTCCGGCAGCACCGCGTCCGCGGGCAGCCGTACCTCGTCGAGGACCAGCTCGCTGGTGACGGAGGCGCGCAGCGACCACTTGTGCCGGATCTCCGGCGCGGACAGGCCGGGGCTGTCGGTGGGCACGACGAAGCCCCTGATGCCGTCGTCGGTCCGGGCCCAGACCACGGCGACCCCGGCGACCGAGCCGTTGGTGATCCACATCTTGCGGCCCGTCAGCACCCAGTCGCCGCCGTCGCGCTTGGCGTGGGTGCGCATGCCTGCCGGGTCCGAGCCGTGGTCGGGCTCCGTCAGGCCGAAGCAGCCGATGGTCTCCCCCGCCGCCATCGCCGGCAGCCACTGCTGCTTCTGCTCCTCGGAGCCGAAGCGGTGGATCGCGTACATCGCGAGGGAGCCCTGGACGGAGACCAGGGAGCGGATGCCGGAGTCGGCGGCCTCCAGCTCCAGGCAGGCCAGGCCGTACTGGACGGCGCTCGCGCCCGCGCAGCCGTAACCGCTGAGCTGCATGCCCAGCGCGCCGATCGCGCCGAGCTCACGGGCGAGCTCCCGGACGCCGGGGAGTTCACCGTCCTCGTACCACTGGGCGATGTGCGGCAGGACGCGGTCGGCGGCCCAGCGGCGGACGGTGTCCCTGACGGCGATGTCCTCGGGGCTGAGCAGGTCCTCGATCCCGAGGGGATCATGTGGGTCGAACACGGCTGCCTCCGGCGGGGTGCGGGCGAATGTGATCGTCTTTCGCTTCGCCAGCACGCTACGGCCGGGTAACCGGCCGAGTCCAGAGGATCCGGGCGCCGGTTCGGCACCGCCGGACCGCACCGCGGTGGTTGCCCGCGGCTACGGCGGAGGGAGATGTGGGGCAAGCCCCCGGGACTGTGAGGGACGGCAAGGGGTGAGTCCGGGGACTCACCCCCGCCGCGACGGCGCGCAGCCGGTCAATACGTGACCGGCGGTGCCGAGCCTTCCTCGGCCGGGGCCGCAGCCGCCGCGGCCGCCGGGGCCGAAGCCGGAGCCTGAGCCTGAGCCTGAGCCGCCGAAGCCGAAGCCGAAGCCGGAGCCGGGGCCGCCGAAGCCGGTGCCGGAGCCGGGGCCGGAGCCGGAGGCGCATCCGCACCGCACTCCATGGCCCGCGGCAGGCGCAACGCCGCGACCGCCCCCGCCAGCAGCAACGCCGCGCTCAGCGCCAGCGTCACGTGCAGGCCGTGCACGAAGGCGTCCCGCGCCGCGACCCGCAGCGCCTCCCCGGCCGGTCCCCCCAGCCGCGAGGCGACGTCGTACGCCTCGCCGAGGGAGTGGCTGGCGGAGGCGCCCGCCGCGCTGGGCACGCCGGGCACGGAGTCGACGCCGGGCGCGTACGCGGCGTTCATGACGCTGCCCAGCAGGGCGATGCCGATGCCGGCGCCGAGCTGGTACGAGGTCTCGCCGATCGCCGCGGCGCCGCCCGCGGACTCGGCGGGCGCCTCGCTGAGCATCGACTCGTACGCGCCGAAGAGCGTGGTCTCCAGCCCGAAGCCGAGCAGGACGAAGCAGGCCACGAGCACCCCGGGCCGGTCGTGCAGCCCCATCGCGGTGAGCGAGGCGACCGCCGCGGCGGTCAGGACGAAGCCGAGGGCGACCATCGTGCGCGGGCCGAGCCATTGCAGCAGCCGGGAGCCGACGAGCCCGGCGGCCATCGCCGCGAGCGTGAGCGGCAGCAGCCGCAGGCCGGTCTCCAGCGGGGTGAGCCCGAGGACGAGCTGCAGGTACTGGGCGGCTATGAGCTCCAGCCCGACGAGCGCGAGCATGGCCAGCACGATGCACCCGACGGAGGTACCGAAGGCGGGCCGGGCGAACATCCGGAGGTCGACGAGCGGGTGGGTGCGCCTGCGCTGCCGGCGGACGAAGAGGACCAGCAGGGCCGCGCCGACGGCTCCCGGCACGATCGTGCCGAGGCTGAGCGCCTCGCCGGCCCCGGCCCGCTTCACGCCGAGGACGAGCCCGAACAGCCCGAACGCGGCCATGAGCGCGCCGGTCACGTCCCAGGGCCCGCCGCGGGGCCCGGTCGACTCGGGCAGCAGCCAGCGCCCGACCGGGAGTGCGGCGACCATCAGCGGGATGTTGATGAGGAAGACCGATCCCCACCAGAAGTGTTCGAGGAGGAAGCCGCCGAGCAGCGGCCCGACCGCGGCGCCCACGGCGGCGACCGCACTCCACACGCCCACGGCGACGGCCCGCTCGCGCCGGTCGGGGAAGACCTGGCGGAGGATCGACAGCGTCGCCGGCATGATCATCGCGCCGCCGGCGCCGAGCAGCGCCCGGGCCCCGACGAGCACCTCGGGGGTGGGGGCGAACGCCGCGAGCGCGGAGGCCGCGCCGAAGAGCCCGTAGCCCAGCAGCAGCACCCGGCGGCGGCCGACGCGGTCGCCGAGGGTGCCGAAGAGGATGAGCAGCGAGGCGCAGACCAGCGGGTAGACGTCGACGATCCACAGCAGCTGCATCGCCCCGGGCCGCAGGTCCTCGGTGACGGCCGGCACGGCGACGTGCAGGACGGTCGCGTCGACGGCGACGAGGAGCAGGCTGACGCACAGGACGACGAGGACGGTCCAGCGGTTCGCCCCGGCGCCGGCGCCCGGCCCGTACGGCGGCCGCTGCCGCTGTCCGCGCCGGTACCGCTGCCGGGGGACGCCGTCGGCCCGCGGCGGGCCGGCCGTGGTCGTCCCGGACATTCACACCTCCGTGTCGTGCGCTCGCCGTCCGCCCGCCGGCCCTGGGGACGTGGGCCGGGGTTGCCGCCCGGGGGGTGGCCGGGGGAATGTCGTGGGCGAGTGACTCGACAGAGTACGCGAGTCCCGGGCACGGATCCGTGTGCTCCGTCACCGTCCGGGCCGATCGTGGAGGCGCTCCGCGCATGCTGGACAATTGATCGGTGACTGATCTTTTTTCTCCCGCCGGTACGGGCGCCGGGGCGGACCGGCCGCCCGCCGCCCGCCGGGTGCGTGGCGCGCTGCGCCGTGCACTGCCCGCCCTGAGCGTCTACGCGGCGGTGCGGGCACTGGGGATCGCGGTGCTCGCGGTGTGGGGGCACTTCGCGGGCAAGAGCCCGCACCAGCTGCTGTCGGCGCGCTGGGACTCCCTCTGGTACTCCCGCATCGCCGAGGACGGCTACGGCTACACGCTCCACCTGCCGGGCGGGAAGGTCCACTCGGACCTGGCGTTCTTCCCGCTGCTGCCCTGGCTGGAGCGGGGCCTGTCGGCGGTCTTCCCGCTGTCGGCGGCGGATGCGGGCCTGCTGGTCAGCGCGCTGTCCTCGCTGCTCGCGGCGTGGGCCGTCCTCCTGATCGGGGAGCGGCTGTACGGCCGGCGGGCGGGGGTGATGCTCGTCGCGCTGTGGGCGGCGCTGCCGGTCGGCATCGTGCAGTCGATGGCGTACTCGGAGTCGCTGTTCACGGCGCTGGCGGCGTGGAGCCTGTACGCGGTGCTCACCCGGCGCTGGGTGTGGGCGGGCTCCTTCGCGGCGCTGGCCGGGCTGACGCGCCCGGTGGGGGCGGCCGTCGTCCTGGCCGTGTGGCTCGGGGTGCTGGTCGCGCTGCGGCGCCGGCGCGGAGAAGAGCACGAGCGGCAGGAGCCGCGGGAGCGGCGGGAGCGGCGGGAGCGGCGGGAGCGGCGTGAGCTGCCCCGGATGCTGCTGGGCGCGGTGCTCGCGCCGCTGGGCTGGCTCGCGTACTTCGCCTGGGTCGGCGTGCGGACCGGCAGCTTCACGGGCTATCTGGACGTGCAGGGCGGCTGGGGCAACGGCTTCGACGGCGGGCTGGCCTTCGGTTCGTTCATCGCCGGGCGGCTCTTCGGCTCCGCCTTCGCCGCGGGGCTCGGGCTGCTGGTGGGCGTGGGCCTGGTGCTGTGGCTGTACGCGGCGTGCGTGCGGCAGCGCCAGCCGCTGCCGCTGCTGGGCTACGCGGGCGCGGTGCTGCTCCTGGCGCTGACGGCGAAGGGGTACTTCGGCTCGAAGCCGCGCCTGATGATGCCGGCCTTCCCGCTGCTGCTGCCGCTCGCGGTGGCCCTCGCGCGGACCCGGACGGTACGGGCGGTGACGACGGTGGGCGTGGTGGTGCTGGTGTCCGCGGTCTACGGGGCGTTCTGGCTGCACGGCTCCGGCCCCCCGTGATCGTTTTCCCGGGGGCCCGCCCGGCCCCCTCCCGGAGCCACCGGAAAACGTAGTGGAACGGCCCGGCCAATCCCCGATAAACAACGGGTCGCAATGCGAAGGAATAGGGCCCGGACGACCACCTGGGACGGCCCCGGAATTTCCCGGACGGGAGTTGCCCCGGGGAATCCAATGTGGCGCACGTCATGCTTGAGACGCATTCCACATCACATCGTCATCACAAACAGGCCCGATCGGCCGAAGCTTCCTGTCACTCAATGTAACGTCGATTGAGTGCGTACCAACGACGAGCTCGTCCAAGCGGAGGAGCGCCCGACCGAGCCCGTGCGGCCGCGGATGACCCGGACCCGCCTCGGGATCTTCGTGGCGACCTCCGTGGTCTACCTGGCGATCGTGGTCGGCGTGCTCACCACGTCCTGGCCGGTGCGGTTCGACTGGCAGGTCATGCTCTTCCGGCCGTACAAGCAGTGGCCGGAGATCCACACCTTCCTCGACTACTTCGTGGTCCTGGGCCAGCGCGGCCCGACCGCCGTCGCGGTCGCGGCCTGGCTGGGCTGGCGCACCTACAAGCTGAGGACGCTGCGGCCGCTGCTGGTCCTCGGCACGTCGCTGCTGCTGCTCAACGCCACCGTGGGCGCGGCGAAGATCGGCATGGGCCGGCTCGGCCCGCACTACGCCACCTCGATCGGCTCGAACGAGATGTTCGCGGGCGGCGACATATTCCCCTCCGGGCACACCGCCAACGCCGTGGTGACCTGGGGCGTCCTGGCCTATCTGGCCACCACCCCGCGCACCCGCCGGGTGGCCTCGGTGATCGCCGCGCTCCTCGCACTGGGCGTCGGCATGACCACGGTCTACCTCGGTACGCACTGGATGAGCGACGTGACCCTCGGCTGGACGGCCGGGCTGCTGGTGCTCCTCGCCCTGCCGTGGTTCGAGGCGCCGATGGCCCGCGCCGAGGCGTGGCTGCTGGCCCTGTGGCACCGG
>NZ_JBAMDC010000330.1:0-7363 GCF_036961605.1 Streptomyces sp. KLMMK | reverse complement strand
CTGCGGCCCCTGCCGCCCCGGCTCGACGGGATCACCCTCGCCGGCGGCCACCTGTCGGTCAGCGAGGGCGCCCTGGTCGGCGGCGATCTCTACGAGGCGCTGGCCACGCCGTACGGCGTCCGTATCGTCATGGGGGACGTCCGCGGCCACGGCCTGACGGCCATCGGCACCGTCGCCGCCGTCCTCGGCAGCTTCCGCGAAGCCGCCCACGACGAGCCCGCCCTGGCCGGTGTCCTGCGCCGCCTGGACCGCGCCCTGCAGCGCCACCTGTGCGAGCGCGCCCGCGCCGAGGCGCAGGCCAGGCCCGGGGCGGAGCAGGAGCGCGGGCTGGGCGAGGAGTTCGTGACCGTCCTGCTGCTGGAGATCCGCCCCGACGGCCTGGTCACCGCGGTCAACTGCGGCCACCCCTGGCCGTACCGCCTCTCCCGCACCGCCTGCGAGGGCCCCCGCGCCGCCGCGGTGGGGCGGGGCGATCCGCTGCCTCCGCTCGGGCTCTTCCCGCTGCCGCCCGAGCTGCCCGTCGCCCCCCTGACCCGGCTGCTGCCGGGGGACGCCCTGGTGCTCCACACGGACGGTGCGGAGGATGCGCGCGATGCGGCCGGGGCCTTCTTCCCGCTCGCGGGCGTCCTCGGCGCCGTCGCCGACCGTGCGCCCGTCGTCCCCGCCGCGGTCATCGAGCACGTCCAGTCCGCGCTGCTGCGCCACACCGGCGGCCGGCTCTCCGACGACATCGCGCTGCTGGTGCTGAGCAACGACCGATGCCGTGCCCAGGAGCGCGAGCCCCACCCCTGTCTGGCCCGTTCCGGACGCCCCCGCCGCTGACGCTCAGCCACGGCCGGTTCACACCCCGTGCGAAGGGATCTCCATTACGCTGGCCCCACCGAGCGCATGCGGAGGGCAGGATGGAGCCCAACACTCTCCTTGACGCCATCCTCGACGAAGCGGGCATATCCCACGCCGGCCTGGCCGCCCACGTCAACGCGGCAGGCCGGGCCCGGGGTCTGGCGCTGCGTTACGAACACACGGCCGTCGCCCGCTGGCTGAAGGGCCAGCGGCCCCGCGGCCAGGTGCCGGATCTGATCTGCGAAGTCCTCGGCGAGCGGCTGCACCGCGCGCTGACCCTGGACGACATCGGCCTCGGCACCCCGGGCAGCCCGCGGCTGCCCAACACCCCGCTCTCCGGCTTCGTCGAACGGGCCACGGCCCTCTGGCGCTCCGACGAGCAGCAGCGCGAGCACATCGTCACCGCCCCCGCCGTCACCGGGACCCCCGCCGTCATCCCGGTCTGGGAGTGGGAGAACCCGCCCGAGGACGCCGACGTCTCCCGGCGCGGCCTCACCCGCGTCTCCATGGACGACATCGAGATGCTGCGCGCGGCCCGCACCCACTACGAGCAGATGTACCGCAAGGCGGGCGGGATCGCGACGCGCGCCCGCGTCGTCGGCTTCCTCAACGCCGAGGCCGCCCCCCTGCTGCGCGGCAGCTACACCGACGAGACGGGCCGTCAGCTGCACCGGGCCACCGGCGGGCTGGTCGCCGTCGCCGGTATCTGCGCCTACGACTCCGACGCGCACGGCCTGGCCCAGCGCTATTTCCACCAGGCGCTGCGGCTGGCCAAGGCCAGCGGCGACCGGGGTCTCGGCGGCTACGTCATCGCCCTGCTCGTCAACCAGTCGCTGTTCATGCGCGAGTACCGGCAGGCCGTGGCGTTCGCCGAGTCCGCGCTGCGGGCCGCGGGCACGGAGCTGACCCCGGCCCTCGCGACCGACCTCTACGCCATGCAGGCCAAGGCGTACGCGCGGCTCGGCGACGGTGCCGGCGCGCTCGCCTGCATCCGCCGCGCCGAGACCGCCGCCGAGCGCATCCGCCGTGGCCAGGAGCCCGCCGAGACCGGCTATGTGCAGCCCGGTCTGGTGAACGTGCAGGTGGCGGAGGCGCTCCTGAGCCTCGGCGACCTCGGACCCGCCCGTGAGCACGCGGCCCGGGCCGTCGACACCCCCGCCCACGACCGGGGACGTGTCCACCGGCTCGCCATGCTCACGCACATCGAGCTGCGTCAAGGAGACGCGGACAAGGCGGTGGCCACCGCACGGGAGATGACCGAGCAGGCGAGAGGCATGGAATCGCAGCGCTTACGGGACCGGCTCCGGGCGGTGCGCGAGCATCTGATCGAAAGCGGGTGTGCGGCCACTGCCGAGGCCGCCGAGATGATCGACGGGGCGTTGCGCGTGCCCCTGTGAGGACAGCGCCCGGGGAGGTGGCCACCTCGGCGGAAGGTGGCAACACGTGCGTTGGAAGAATCTCAGGGAGCGGACGGTTTATGCGAACCGCTGGTTCCGGGTCAATCTCGCAGACGTTCAACTCCCCGACGGCCGCCACCTCGACCACTTCCTCATCCGGCTGCGGCCCGTCGCCGTGGCCACGGTGGTCAACGAGGCCAATGAGGTCCTGCTGTTGTGGCGGCACCGCTTCATCACCGACAACTGGGGCTGGGAACTGGCCGCCGGCGTCGTCGAGGACGGCGAGGACCTCGCCGGCGCGGCGGCCCGGGAGATGGAGGAGGAGACCGGCTGGCGGCCCGGCCCGCTGCGGCACCTGATGTCGGTCGAGCCGTCCAACGGCCTCACCGACGCCCGGCACCACATCTACTGGTCGGACGAGGCCGAGTACATCGGCGACCCGGAGGACGACTTCGAGTCCGACCGGCGCGAGTGGGTACCGCTGAAACTGGTGCCCGACATGATCGGCCGCGGCGAGGTGCCGGCCGCCAATATGGCGGCGGCGCTCCTGCTGCTGCACCACATCCGGCTCGGCTAGCGGCCGGCCCCGCGAGCGGCGGCCGTGGCACGCCCCGCGCTCACCGGCCGATCGCCTGCCAGACGGCGAGTGCCAGGGCGGCGACACCGGTGAGCGCGGCCAGTGAGGGCAGGGGCCACCTGCCGTGCTCCAGGGCCCTGACCCGGCCCGCCATCTCGGTGATGTCGCGTTCCGACTGATCGCTGCGCTGGGTGAGGAGGGCGAGGTGGCCGTCGATGCGGACGACGCCGACATCGAGGCTACGACGGAGCTCCGCGAGCTCAGCCGTTCTGGTGGCCTGCTCGGGATGCATGGTCACTTTCCGTACCCCTTCCGGAATGACTCCTGTGTGTCCGACGAGCCGAGTCAACCGTGTCGGCGCGCGGAGCGGGAGCGTGTGCGGGGGGTATATGCGAGTCACCGCCGCACACCCCGTGCGAACACGGGTGTGCGGCGGTGACGGTCCGTGACGGGCGCCGGGGCGCTCGGTACGGGTGCACGTCTTAGTACGTGTAGAAGCCCGAGCCGGTCTTGCGGCCGAGGCGGCCCGCGTCGACCATGCGCTGGAGCAGCGGGGGAGCGGCGTACAGCGGCTCCTTGTACTCCTGGTACATGCTGTCGGCGACCGAGGCGACCGTGTCCAGGCCGATCAGGTCGGAGAGCTTGAGCGGGCCCATGGGGTGGGCGCAGCCGAGCTCCATGCCGTTGTCGATGTCCTCGCGGCTGGCGATGCCGGACTCGAACATCCGGATGGCCGAGAGCAGGTACGGGATCAGCAGGGCGTTGACGACGAAGCCGGAGCGGTCCTGGGCCCGGATGGCGTGCTTGCCCAGCACGTTGGCGACCAGCGCGTCGGCGCGCTTGATCGTTTCCTCGCTGGTGGTGAGCGCCGGGATGAGCTCGACGAGCTTCTGCACCGGGGCCGGGTTGAAGAAGTGGATGCCGATGACGCGGTCCGGCCGGGAGGTGGCCACGGCCAGCTTCACCAGCGGGATCGAGGAGGTGTTGGAGGCCAGGATCGCGTCCGGGCGGGTGACCACCTGGTCGAGGACCTGGAAGATCTCGGTCTTGACCTGCTCGTTCTCGACGACGGCCTCGATGACCAGGTCGCGGTCGGCGAACTCGCCGAGGTCGGTGGTGAAGCTCAGCCGGGCGAGCGTCGCGTCGCGCTCCTCCTCGGAGATCTTGCCGCGCTCGGCGGCCTTGCCGAGGGAGTTGGTCAGGCGGGTGCGGCCGATCTCCAGGGCCTCCCCGGTGGTCTCGGCGACCATGACGTCCAGGCCGGCCCGGGCACACACCTCCGCGATCCCCGCGCCCATCTGGCCGCAGCCCACCACCCCGACACGCGCTACGTCTGCCACAGTGTCCGTCACATCGTGCCTTTCGCTGTTCTCGGTCGTCCGGCGGGCCGCGTCTCGCCGCGGTGCCCGCCTCGTTCCAGACGTTACTCCGCGCCGTGCGGTCCTGATGGGGCTGGGGCGGGCATGCTGGCCTCGAACGGTGTGACCGATTCGACGAGACGGCGAAGAGAGGTCCCGCATATGGGGCGTATGACCCGAAGAGGGTTCACCGTGGCCGCCGCAGGGATGATGTCCGCCATGCTGGCGTCCGGCGAGGCGGGAGCGGCCATGGCACAGTCATGGCCCGCTCCGCGGACGACGGGGGCGGGCGCCCCGGGCGAGCGCCGGCGGAAGCGCGAGTTCCGGGGGATGTGGATCGCCACCGTCGTCAACGTCGACTGGCCGTCCAGGCCGGGCCTGTCACCCGATCGGCAGCGCGAGGAGCTGATCGCCCTCCTCGACACGGCCGTCGACCGCCGCCTCAACGCGGTCATGCTGCAGATCCGGCCGACCGCGGACGCCTTCTGGCCCTCCCCGTTCGAACCCTGGTCGGAATACCTGACGGGAACTCAGGGCCGCTACCCGGGCTGGGATCCGCTGGCCTTCGCCGTGCGCGAGGCCCACCGGCGCAGGATCGAACTGCACGGCTGGTTCAACCCCTACCGCATCGCCAACCACCGCGACCCCGGCCGGCTCGTCGCCACCCACCCCGCGCGCATCCACCCCGAATGGGTCGTGCCCTACGGCGGCAAGCTCTACTACAACCCCGGCCTGCCCGAGGTGCGCCGCTTCGTCCAGGACGCCATGCTCGACCCCGTCTCCCGCTACGACCTGGACGGCGTGCACTTCGACGACTACTTCTACCCGTACCCGGTGGCCGGCCAGCGCTTCGACGACGACGCCGCGTACGCCCGCTACGGCTCCGGCTTCCCGGACCGGGCCGCCTGGCGGCGCGACAACATCGACCTGCTGGTGCGGGAGATGGGGCGGCGCATCAAGCGGCGCAAGCGGCACGTGCAGTTCGGGATCAGCCCGTTCGCGGTCTGGCGCAACCGCTCGGCCGACCCGCTCGGTTCGGACACCCGAGCGGGCGTGCAGACCTACGACGACCTCGGCGCGGACACGCGCAAGTGGGTCGTGGAGGAGTGGATCGACTACATCGTGCCGCAGGTGTACTGGCACATCGGCTTCGCCGCCGCGGACTACGCGAAGCTCGTCCCGTGGTGGGCGGAGACCGTCCGGGACACGGACGTGCAGCTGTACGTCGGCGAGGCGCTGTACCGGGCGGGCGACCCCGCGCAGCCCGCGCCCTGGCAGGACCCGGCCGAGCTCTCGCGCCACCTCACGCTGTGCCGGGAGTACCCGGAGGTGCTCGGGAACGTCTACTTCTCCGCCAAGCAGGTGGCCGCGGACCCGATAGGGGCGATGGCGCGGGTGGTCAAGGACCACTACCCGGCACGGGTGCGCCCGCCTCGCTGACCACGGGCTCCGTCGTGCGGTGCGCGGGGCACGGCCGGACCCCGCCGCGGGGGCCGTCTTCCACCGCAGCGGGGTCGGAGGCGTCTGCTAGCCCTGGTCGGAGCCCTTGCGGTGGTCGACCACCGAGTCGGGGCCCGGCGACATGATCGTCTCGTGGCCGTTCTCGGCGCGGACCCGGTACGGCGGCGTGCCGTTGGGTCCCAGCACCTCGACGATCTCCACGACGTGATCCTGCTTGCCGACCGTCCGCCCGTGGACCACCAACCGGTCACCCTTGCTCGCATGCATCGACGGTGCCCCTTCTGTTCGAGTTCCGTTCGAGATTCGAGGTGTGTGCTGGGATGCTCCCAAGTCTACGGTGACCGGCGGTATATGGCCCGCCTCTCGGCCAGGTGGAGCAACGCGCGCCCGGTCAGCCGCGCGCCCGCTGCGTCACCCCGATGCACACCAGCACCGCCACGGCGGCCACCGGCGCGGCGGGGGTCAGCCGCTCGCCGAGCAGCAGCACCGACCAGACCAGGGTGAGCAGCGGCTGCGCCAGCTGCAGCTGGCTGGCCCGGGCGACACCGATCGCGCTCATGCCGCGGTACCACACCCACATGCCCAGGAACTGCGATCCCGCGGCGAGCCACAGCAGCCCCGCGACCGTGTGGCCCGTGAGCCGTCCGGGCTCTACCGACAGCGCCACCGCGGTCCCCGCGGCCGCCAGCGGCAGGCACAGCACCAGCGCCCAGCCGATGACCTGCCAGCCCGGCATCTCGCGCGCGAGCCGCCCGCCCTCCGCGTAGCCGGCGGCGCAGACCAGCAGCGCGGCGAACAGGTACAGATCCCCGGCCGTGGGGCTGCCGCCGCTCTGCTGCACGGCGAAGGCGATCACCACGGCCGCGCCCGTGACCGCCGCGCCCCAGAAGGTGCGCGAGTGCCGGGTCCGGTTGCGTACGGCCGAGTAGGCGGCGGTCGTCAGCGGCAGCAGGCCCACGACGACCGCGGCGTGCGAGGTCGAGGAGGTCTGCAGGGCGAGCGTGGTCAGCAGGGGGAAGCCGACGACCGTGCCGCCGGCCACCGCGCACAGGGCGGGCCAGTGCCGCCGCGCGGGCACCCGGACGCGCAGCGCCAGCATGCAGCCGGCGGCGATCAGGCCCGCCAGCAGCATCCGGCAGGCGGTCACGGACCACGGGCCGAGCCCCTCCAGGGCCCAGGCCGTCGCGGGGAACGTCAGCGAGAAGGTCGCCACGCCCAGGGCGGCGAGGAGGACGCCGCTCCCCGTCCGAGGGGCCGCGGCTCCCGCGGTGTCCGCCGCGGCGGCTCGCCCGGAGCTCTGCACTGCTACCGTCGTCGACCCGATAGCGCTATCTTTCACTCTCATGCATGAGCGTAACAGCGTCGCTGAACTGGCAGAAGCCTTGAAGAAGGAGCTCAACCGCTACTCTCTGGGTGAGAAGCTGCCGTCCAGCAGGGCCCTCGTCGAACGCTTCCGGGTCAGCCCGGTCACCGTCTCGCGGGCGATCGCCGCCCTCGCCGCGGAAGGCCTCGTGACCACCCGGCCCGGCGCCGGCGCGTTCCGTACGGCCCCGCACGGCGCGCCCGTACGCCTCGGCGACACCTCCTGGCAGCAGGTCGCCCTCAGCGTGGAGAGCGCCGCGGAGGTCGTCCCCCGCTCCGTCGACGCCTCCGGCGTGCTCACCACGCTCGCCGAGCCCCCGCCCGGCGTCATCGAGCTCAGCGGCGGCTACCTCCACCCCGCCCTG
>NZ_JBAMDC010000033.1:0-39981 GCF_036961605.1 Streptomyces sp. KLMMK | reverse complement strand
CCCGCGAGGAGTCGCTTGACCTCCGCGGCGACGCGGCTGCCCTCGGCGCGGCCGGCGACCTTGGGGTTCACGATCTTCATGATGGCGCCCATGGCCTTCGGCCCCTCGGCACCGCCGGCCTTGGCCTCGGCCACGGCCTCGGCGACGATCGCGGCGAGCTCCTCGTCCGACAGCTGCTTCGGCAGGTAAGCGGCGAGCACCTCGCCCTCCGCGCGCTCCCGCTCGGCCTGCTCGGGGCGGCCGCCCTTGTCGAACGCGTCCGCGGCCTCGCGGCGCTTCTTCGCCTCGCGGGTGATCACCTTCAGCACCTCGTCGTCGGAGAGCTCACGGGCGGACTTGCCCGCGGTCTCCTCGTAGGCGACGGCGGAGAGGGTGAGCCGGAGGGTGGAGGAGCGCAGCTCGTCACGCGCCTTGATGGCGGCGGTGAGGTCGTCGTGCAGCGTGGACTTGAGCGTGGTCATGCCGCAATCTTCGCATTCGGCGGCGGATGACGCCCCGCATTAACGCCGTGGGGCGGCGGGGCGGGAGGCAACTCCCGCGGGGCGCCCGCGACATCGGCTCGCGACACGACCCTGAATACGATCCCGGATACGGCCTTCGATACGGTCCGCAACCCCGGCCCGAGCCCGGCCCAGGCACCAGCCCGAGCCGTCCGGAGGCGTCCGGAGGCGTCCACAGCCCGTGACGGGGCGAGGCCGGCGGTCTGCGACCATGTACCCCATGCGCGCTCGATACGGAGTACCCCTGGGAATCGCGGCGGTCGGCGCAGCCGGCCTCGCCTACGCCGCCGGCTTCGAGGTCCGGTCCTTCCGGCTGCGGCGGGTGACGGTCCCCGTGCTGCCGGCCGGGATGCGGCCGCTGCGGGTGCTCCAGGTCTCCGACATCCACATGGTCTCCGGGCAACACAAGAAGCAGCGCTGGCTGCAGTCCCTCGCCGGCCTCCGCCCGGACTTCGTGATCAACACCGGCGACAACCTCTCCGACCCGGAGGGCGTGCCCGAGACGCTCGACGCCCTGGGCCCGCTGATGGAGTTCCCGGGCGCCTACGTCTTCGGCTCGAACGACTATTACGGCCCCAAGCTGCGCAACCCCGCCCGCTATCTGCTGGAGCGGATGAGCGGCAAGCACGGCCTGAACGGCAACGCCCCGGTGGTCGGCGCGATCCACAACCCCTGGGAGGAGCTGCGCGACGGCTTCGACTCGGCGGGCTGGGTCAACCTCACCAACACCCGCGGCGCCCTCAAGGTCGCCGGCTACGACATCGCCCTCACCGGCCTCGACGACCCGCACATCAAGCGCGACCGGTACGCGGAGGTGACCGGCGGCCCCCGCGAGGACGCCGACTTCTCCATGGCCGTCGTCCACGCCCCCTACCTGCGGGTGCTCGACGCCTTCACCGCCGACCGCTATCCGCTGATCCTCGCCGGGCACACGCACGGCGGCCAGTTGTGCATCCCCTTCTACGGGGCGCTGGTCACCAACTGCGACATCGACCCCGAGCGGGTCAAGGGCCTCTCCACCCACAAGGCCGGCGGCCACCGCTCCTACCTGCACGTTTCCGCAGGCTGCGGCACGAACCGCTACACCCCGGTCCGCTTCGCCTGCCCCCCCGAGGCCACCCTCCTCACCCTGACCCCGCGCGCCTGACACCCCCGGGCGGCCCTCTCCGGGCCGCCCACCTGCGGCTCCCCCGGAATCGGATTTCACCTCTGGGCTCCGGTCCGCTAAAGTAGAGCTCGTTGCTCCGGGGGCCTGCGAAAAGCAGGAACCGGCCGCACATCGGGGTGTAGCGCAGCTTGGCAGCGCGCTTCGTTCGGGACGAAGAGGTCGTGGGTTCAAATCCCGCCACCCCGACAGCTGAAATAGCACTTCAGCCCCGGTCTACTGATCCAGTAGACCGGGGCTGAAGTGTTTCTTGGCGTGCCCGTGGAGTGGATCTGGAGTGTCGCTGGAGTGGATCAAGGAAAGCGGAACCAGGCCCCACTCCCCCAGGGGCCAGAAACCCCGAGCCCGCAGCAGCTCGCCGAGAGCGGGCACCTGTGACCTAAGACACACGACACTCCGGGCGTCCAGGGATGCCTCCCACACCTCGGTCAGGCCCGCTACCAGTCGGCGGTGCAGGCCCAAGGCGATGTGCGCCCCCGGCGATCGGTACCAGCGCGCCTTGGCTGGCGGTGAGGTGAACCTTGCGCCGTTTCGGGTACGCCCTGTAGCTCCTAGGACTACTGTCCGCTGATGTCCGTGACTGAGAGGGCCTCCACAAGCCCCGGCTCGTCCTTCACCTCCTCACTCTCCAGGAGTCTGACGTGAGTGGCCACCCTTCGTTCCCCATTCCCAGGCCCATCCCAGGCGAAGTCATGTCCACTCCAGAGATCGACGAAGCCTTATCCGCCCTGGCGCACTGCTCGGCCGTCCTCCTTGAGGCGTCGCAAGCCACGCAGCAGCGCATGGATGAATTGAACGAGCTCAGTGAGATCGGCATCCAGCAGCGCGCCCAAGGCCAAGGATCGCGGTACGACGCGGAGGACACGCTTCTCTCCATCCGACTCAGGCTGGCCATCCAGAGCGCAAAGACGCACCGTGACGCCGCGCATGAATTCATCTGCTGGTGGGTGGACGCAGCCG
Source organism: Streptomyces sp. KLMMK (assembly GCF_036961605.1). Classification (NCBI taxonomy): domain Bacteria; kingdom Bacillati; phylum Actinomycetota; class Actinomycetes; order Kitasatosporales; family Streptomycetaceae; genus Streptomyces; species Streptomyces sp. KLMMK. The sequence goes on along the minus strand of NZ_JBAMDC010000033.1, from coordinate 37,356 downwards.
TGACGGCATGGAAATCCGCGGCCCACGGGACACCCATGCCATACGCACGCCTGGGCGCTGCCGCACCGGACACCCTGATGCCCGAGGAGGACCTGACGGTCTTACCCGAAGTGGACGAGCACACCCGAAGCCTGGTGGAGCTGGGCTACTACCTGGGCGCACCCCAGCCGAGCGCAGTCCCCGACAACGACGATGACCTCGCCACCATGACCACTGACCTGGCAGCCCGTTCCGGTCTGTCCGTTCGGCGGAATGGGACAGGTGGTATCGAGGTGGTAGACGGCATCGATCCGGAGGCGCGCCGGCGTCGCCTCTGGGGAGACCACTGGCTTGAGCTCGGCATTCCGGCGATTCCCGGATCCGGCGAACTCGACGATCTCCTCGTCCGCGCCCCCAGCGAAACCGCGGACCGCCTGCTGAATGCCTCTCGCTCGGTCGTCACTGCTGCCATGACCAGACTGCGTCTATCGGAGCTGGAAGACACCGAGGCACCCTGGTCACCAGCAGAGGTGGACGAATACGAACAACTTTCCACTCAGCATGACCGTTTGACGCATCTCCTCGCTGACTACGCGCAAGCTGTCACCGAGAGCTTGCCCGATATCCGGGCCTCGTGGAGTGATTAGAGCGACCCTGGCAGCGCGCGCTGACGGCCGTCCCGCCAATCAGCACGCTGGTCGGCGTACCGGCGCTGCGCGTTGGTGACCCGCCGTCAAAGCGAGGAAGCGGTCGGACCGCCGATAGCGCCGGCCTCCGATCCGTGACATCACGGTCCAATCCTTGAACATGCGTTTTCGTGCCAGGGCGAGCGGGGACGATGAGGCGGGTTCAATTCCCGTCACTCCGACAGTTGAAAGAGCACTTCAGCCGCGGTTCACTGAGCCAGTGAACCGCGGCTGAAGTATCTCTGGGCGTGCACGTGGGGTAGACGCTGGATCAAGGAGGGCGAATCGGAACCCGCCCCTCTAGGGGCTAGGGACCCGACCTCGCAGCAGCTCATCGAGGACGATGACCCCTGATCTCGGGCACATGGCGCGCCGAGCGTCCAGGGACGCCTCCCACACCTCGGTCAGGCCCTCCATCAGCCGGCGGCGCATGCCGGAGGTGATGTGCGAGTAGCGGGCCTGGACCGAGCCGTCCAGATGGCCCAAGCGCTCGTCCATGAGCTTGGGCGGCGTCCCCATGTCCTCCATGATCGCCTTGTGGGTATGGCGCAGCCCGTGAGGAGTGAGCCCCTTCGCGATGGGCACCCAGCACGCCTCGGCTCGCTCGGAGGCGTTACGCCCGCGAGCAGGTACCCCCGGCCAGGGATCCGCGAGCAGAGGAACGGGACGTGCCTCCTGTGGGGCCTTCTTCGGGTACCAGCCGGTGGCAGCCGGCTGGAACAGCCAGGTCGCGAACCCGGACCGGCGCCAGTGTGCCGCGGGCTCTCCTGGGGCGGCGCCTCGGGCATAGCCGAGTTCCGCCATCGCGATTTCGACCTTGATCCGTGTCTCCTCCCGCACTGAGGCGGGCCGGTTCAGCACGTTGGAGGCCGTCCCGATGGAGACTCCGGCATGACGGGCGACGTCGACCAGCTTCACGGCCGGAGAGCGAGCGGCATCGTTGGCTTCACCGTAGCCACGGAAGACGTACCGACGTCCGTGACACGGGCAGGGCTTCGGATCCTCACGCGCAATCTGGCTAGTGATCAGGGCTGACAGCCAGTTCAGGCTGTCGATGGTCCGGTACGAGTCGTCCTTCGGCGGGCATCGATGGAGTTCGCCGTTATCCAGCTCGTACAGCTGCCACTCCACCCGGATGGACTCCGGACGGCAGAAGGCGGGCTCCAATCCCACCAGTTCGCCCCAGCGCACTCCGGTGTACCCCTTGGTGATGCCCCCGACGAACTCATCGTCGCGGCCGGACAGCAGGGCCATTCGTTCGGAGACGAGCAGAATGCCCAGTGCATCCGTCACCACCTTCTCCGGACCACGTCTCCGAGAGCGCCCGGCACGCTTCCCCCGGCCTCGTCGCCTGGCGGCCGGGTTCACGCCGAGGATCCCTTCTTCGACGGCGTCCTCAAAGATGACGTGAAGCGTGCCATGCCATGTCTGCACACTCGTGGCCTCGTACGACGCCCGCTCCTTCTTCTCCCACGCACCGACGTCGGAACGCGCGATGTCGACCAAGGCCCTGTCCCCGAATGCGGGAAGAAGGTGGTTCTCGACATGCCGCTTGTAGTTCTGCATGGTCGAAGCCGCGAGTTCAAGATCCGCGTACCACCGGTTCACGTACTCGCCGAAGGTCATCGGGAGCTGAAGGTCAGGTTGTGCAGGCGCCACGGACTGGGCGCCGTCGCCCTTCACGACCTCCCCCGAAGAAGGCGTGACCTTCTCGGGAGGCGGCGCGCTTTGAGCGCCGCCCCTGATCATGGCCTCTCGGTCGTTGGCAGCCTTCGCCGCCGCTCGCTTGCTGGCGAACCGCAACGTTCGCCCGTCAGCATCCACGAGGGTGCGCAGTACGCCAGGCGCTTCCCAATATCGGGCGCGGTAGTAGCCCTTGAGCTTTTCTCCGTATCCCACTGTTCTCACCGCCGCGATCACGCAGCAGCGTCGCTGCGTTGCGGTTGGCCTGCTCGGCGAGGCGGTCGGGGCCGTAGCTTGCTGGGCGCCGGTCCAACATGATCCAAGGGCACGGATCCAGCGGCGATCGCCGGTACGGGGATGGAGGAGCGGGAGGTGGGCGGCCGCTCCTCGAAGAGGCGGATGGTCTCGGCGACGTGCTCCGCCGTAAAGCGGTATGCCCCGCCGAGCCGAGTGAACGGGACACGGTGCTTCCGCGCCTGCTCCTTCACCCACCAGACCGAGCAGCCAATCGCTTCTGCGACCTCGGTGGGGGTGAAAATGCGGGGTAAGCCGTTGTCCGCGGTGTCGCGGCGGTCGTGGCCGGACACGCTTGCCCCGCCAACCCTTGGCTGCGGGCCGGTGTCGTTGTGGTGCATGCTGATGGCACCTCCTGAATCCTGAACGGGATGGGGAGGCCGGGGCAGCGGGACTCTTTGGCGGATGACCGCTGCCCCGGGCGAAATCAGAAGCGCTGGGTGCGGCTCCACTCGCGGTACTGGCGGCGGACGTACCTGCGGCAGTCCTCGGCGGTGACCACGTCGGAGCCCCTGAGGCTCAACCCGCTGTGCGTGACGTCGTACTCGACCAGCTGTCGTGCGGCGTTGGCTGCGGCGTCAGCCGCGGGAGCAGCAACTTCCGGCGCGTACGTTGCCGCTTCCTCGATCGCGATGCGGTCGAAGACAGCGGCTTTGCGCAGCCAGAACTCCCGGCCCTGCTCCGTGCCGAAGCGCCGGCGGCTCTGAGCCTGCCTGAGCACGTAGACGATCTCCGGGAGAAGGCGGGGAGCTCCTGCGTACGCGGCGGCGAGGGCCGTGGCGTGTGCTTCGTCCATCACTGCTCCGCCTCCGGCTCCTGGTCCGCCCGGGCGGTGAGGAGTACGTGGTGCAGGGCCATCTCGGCTTGCTCGCCGTAGGCGTACGCGCAGTCCGCCAGCCCGAGCAGGGCGCCTTCGCTGCGCCCCGTGAAGCGCGCCACCCGACGCGCACCGACGTGCGAGCGCAGTAGGGCCAAACGCCGTTGCCCGGGCCAGTGTCCGAGGTCGCCGCGGAAGTCCGGCAGGGGCTCGTCGGGGAGCTCGTAGTGGTCGGTCTGGTCGCGCTGGAGCTCGACGTACCGGGGGCGGTATCCCTTGATGACCGTCAGCAGGGCGCCTGCCGTTCCGTAGGCGTACGCGAGGGCGAGGTTCTCGTACAGGTCGGTGGTCACGTGCTGGTGGGCCCTGCTCAGGGCGCGGATCTGGCTCAGGACGACGTCACGAGGGCTGATCTTGTACTCCCCGCTGATGTTCACGTCACCGTTCACCGTCTGCAGACGTGCCGGCTCGACCTGCCACGCGGCAACCGCGGCGGCCTGGTGCGCGAGGCGGCCCTCCCGGGCCGCGGCGCCGAGGGCGAACACGCTCGCCGTTAAGTCGTCGAACCACGCGATCGTGGGGCTAGGCATGGGCTTCCTCCACTGTCGGAGTCCGGACCGGGCTGTCCGGCCCTCCGCACGCCTCCACGCTCCTCACGGAGCTGGAGCCGCACAGGGAGCCGTCAGACGATGGCCGACGCTGCCGAGCCGTCCTCGCGGCACTGGAATAAGAGCGTGCGGAGATCGCTGCCCACCACCGCCTTCAGGCGCTGCTCGATCGCCTGCCAGGAGACGGGGTCGATGGCCATCAGCGCGGCGATGGCCGCCGGTCCTTTGCCCTCCTCGATGGCCGTGAGTGCGTCGCGGAGTTCGCCCGAGGCCATCAGCGAGATGGGCTGCGGGGCGGAGCAGTTCTGTTCGGTCATGGGGTGATCCCTTCGGGTCATTTGCCGACGCTGGGAATCGCGTGGCCGATGGATGACATGACTTGGTCGATGGAGCCGGCGGCTCCGGTGCGGCTGAGGTAGTAGCCGAAGAGGACGGCGACCGTGGCACCGCCGATGCCGACGGACTTCGAGCGGATGAGCATGGCCAGCAGAAGACCGAACAGCACGAGCGCGGAGATGGAGAAGGACATCGTGAGGCTCCTCGGAGAAGTCAGCGTTGGGCCTTGCCGTTGCCATCGCGATGGAGCTCGACGATGGAGTTGTAGAGGCGCCGTCCGGCACGCAGACGCATGCCGTATCCCTCGCACCTGCGGCATGCGCGGCCCCGCTTGAGCCGACCGGTGCGGGTCCGCCGGATCATGGCGCCCCAGCCTTCGCACTTGCGGCAGGCGCCGAACGGGCTGGCGAGGCAGAGAAGTGCGTAGCAGAGCGTGATGAATATGAGGCCGGGCATAGCGTTGATCAGGGAACTCGTCAGAACCCCCTCCAGGTGGTTTTCGGGCGGCGCTCGGCGAGCGCCGCTAGACGCTAGAGCGCAGGTCAGTGGCACTTTCTGGCGCTAGTGGGGGTGCTAGACCTAGCAGGGGATCCGCTAGGTCTAGCGGTAGTGCCGGCTAGGCGGCGGAGGCCGTTCCGTCACGTTCAGCGATCGCTTTGAGGACGTCGGCTCGCTTGATCCCGCGGCGGCTGGAGCCCTTACCGTGCTCGGTGATCCCCCACACCTGGTCCGTGCGGACGCCGTAGGGCTTCAGCGCGGAAGTGAGCTGCTCCCCCGCCCACGCCCCGTACACATCCGGCCGGAGTTCCGCGAGCCGGGAGACGATCACTTCGTTCCACAGCTTCGGCTTATCGGCGGAAAGGACAGCAAGAACGTCCGCGAGCAGGTCGTACGAAGAGGTGGTGCCAGCCTCCGGCTGCTCGCCGAGCGCATGCCCGGCGAGTGTGCCGAGGCGCTCGCGCGTCTTCCGCGCCCGCTGGGCGATGCGTTCGGCCGCCACGGCATCGATCTCGACCGCGCGGACGATCCGGGCGTCCGCGCCTTCGCCGAGGAAGTAGCAGATGCCCTTGTCCGTCCAAGCGAGCATCGTTGCGCGGACGCCCCGCTTGTACGCCCCGGTGCCGAGGACCATGTCGTTTTCGACGTGGCTCATGACCTTCAGGCACCAGCGGGCCGAAGCGTTCGCCGAGATCCCCTTCGGCAGGCTGTCGTCGTCCGGCCGCTGCGTGGCCAACAGCAGCACCATTCCCGTTGCCGGACCGCGCTTGACGATGTCAGTGCAGATTTCCTCAAGCTCCCCGCCGTACTTCGGGTGCTCGAACCATTTCTGGCACTCGTCCACCCCGACAACGATCGGGTGCAAACGCAGGGACCTCTTCGAGGCCAGTTCGGAGGTCACCTTCGACTCGGGGCAGATATCCCGGGGCAACGTACGGATGACCTTGGTCCGACGCCTCAGCTCCGCCTGCAGCTCGCGCATGGCGGTCAGGGCGTAGAGGAGATCCTCCTCGTCATCGCCCGCCCGGTGCCGGAAGCTGACGGCATTGCCGACAGGATCCAGATCACCCGTGCCCTTCAGGTCGTAACTGTGCACCTCGGCCCGTGGGTCGAGCGCCGCGATGAGCAACAGAAGACGCAGGAGGAAGGTCTTCCCCATCCTCGGAATGGCACCGATCACGCCCGCGAGGTACATGGGGGTGATCTCCACCCACCGCCCCCGCTGGTCGGTCCCCCACGTCACCGGCTTGAAGAGATCCACGGCGCCGGACTTGGCGAGAGGCCATGCCGGCTGCTTCGCCCTGGACATGTCCTGGTCGCCGACCCACAGCTTCAGCCGGCCGGTGTGCTCATCCTGAACAGCCTCGGGCCATACGGTCCCCAACGGCCGGCGGAGGCCAGAGGCCAGTCTGTCTCGCCGGTTGATCACGTCAGGCGCCGTCACGCCGTGCGGAAGGTCGCCCTCGGCCAGCCAACCGGGGCCGTCGCGAGTGATAGGGGCGGTGAAGGCGAACCCGTCTCCACCCTTCGACTGCGCCTGAGTGATCGCCGAGATGCCGATGGAGCCAAGGGCCCGAAGCACGATGTCACTGGTGAGCTTGGTGACCTTCGGGATCTCCACCGCCCTGTGGATGACCGGGGCGTCGGCCGGCTGACCAAGCCAGCCCATAGCCATCGTCGCGGCGAACCCCGAGAGAGCCAGCAGCCACTCCGGCGCCATGACGAACAGCGCCAGCGCCATTGTGAGACCGGCTATGGAGGCCACGACGGCAACCGCCGCCCGCCACCGCACGCGACGATCCCTCTGCCGCGAGAGCTGCAGGTATTTGCCGATGTCCTCGTGAGCCGCCGCCGACTGCCGGAACGGCTCCCCCTCGGCATCCGACAGCCACCTCAGCGCGCCACCGACGAACCGGGCGGCACCGTGGGGCGCCTGTACCGCGAGGCGGACCGTGTACCAGGGGGTACGTACCGCGTGATACGCGGAGACGTGCCAGGCGTACGCAGCGACGCCCTTGCTCACCGCGGCGAACTCCTGCCGCGACTTCGCCCACGCCGGTACGACTGGACGGCGCTTCGCGTCGCGCACCCGGTCGGTCAGGCCGGGGTCGGAGGGCCCGCCGGGACGATCGACAACCATGGTCTCGTTGAAGCCGACGGCGGACGCGGCGAGGCTTTCGTCAGCCGGTTGGGCTGGTGGGCCCTGATCCGGCCCCCGTTCGCCCGTCAGCTGGTTGGTCACGGATGGGGGTGCTGTCACGCCGCCCTCCCAGCCTGCGACTCCCGCCGCGCACTCGCCGCGCTCTTCATCGCCGCGACGCTGCTCAGCTTCGCCGCGTACCGCGCGTTCAGGCGTGCGAGCTCATCGATGTCACTCTGCTCCTGGAGTTCCTCCAGGACGTCGCGGGCGGCGGATACGCGTGCCGCGCGCTCCTCGGCCGGCTCTCCGGGGCGGCCGAGGAACAGTTCCTTGAAGTCCTCGGTCTCCAGCCCTTGGAGCCCCTCGAACTCGTAGGTACTGTCCTCGAACTCCGCCACATCGCCAGCAGGCCGGTGGACGACGTACGTACGCATGATCTCTCCGGGTCCGGGACGGGATGGGGAGAGTCAGCGGCAGCAGGACCGTCTACCCGTGCGTCCGCTGCCCTGACCGGAGCGCGATCAGACGCGGAAGCGCCGCGGGCCCGTGAGACGGAGCAGGCACAGGTACGGGATCACGACGGCCGTGCAGCCGCCGAGGCCCGCCAGCAGGATCAGCAACCAGTCGGCACCGAGTTCCCCCGCCGAGCGGGAGCTGACGAGGCCGGCGAAGAGCGCAACGACGAGGACGACCAGGGCCAGGACGCTACGAGCGGGTGTGGAGGGTGCGGAGCAGCGGGCGACGACGGATAAGGCACTCGGTTCGAGGAGGCAAAAGCCCCCGCCGGGCATCCGCACCACGACGAGCCTGCCGTCGGTGTGCTCATTGATCCCGGCCACGGTGCCGAGAGCCACGTCGTGACGACCTCGAACGACGTCGCCGATAGCCAGCTTCATTGATCCCCCTTCGGGAGTAGAGGCAGGGGACCGGTGACAGGCACGAGCTTGTGCGCCTGCTCTCGGCGCAGATCGCCGAGGGACCGGTCATTCGGAACGAGCGGTCATCACCTCCGACGCGGCCAACGGTCAACGGCTCGTAGCGGCGTCGGAGATCAAAAACACTCGTTCGTCCAGGCACTCTGTGCAGTTCTCAAGGGGCTGGCGCGTCCTTCGAGCCGGGGCTCTCAGGGCGATGAACTCCTAAAGAGGTCTTCTCCTCAAGTCCTCTTTAGGAGTTGCCCGAGACTATGACGCAGCTCTCATCAAGTCGTCAAGACCTCTTTAGGAGTCGTATGCTGAGCGCCGTCAGCGCAACAGGACGGTGAGCACCGATGGCCAAGGCGTACGAACGGATCGCGGACGGCATCCGAGAGTCCATCCGTGCAGGTCAACTGGCTCCCGGCGAGCGTCTGCCCGCGGAGACGGCACTCGCGGCGGAGTACGGGCGAAGTGTCCCGACCATCCGTGAAGCACTCCGCCTTCTGCGCGATGAAGGCTTGATCGAAAAGCAGCACGGGCGCGGCAACTTCGTCCGTCAGCCCCGCACGGCGGTGCTGCGCACGAACTCCCGGCACCAGTGGGAGAAGGGGCGCGCCCGCGAGCCGGAGTCCCTCAGGGTGAAGACCGGGGCCACTGAGCACGACACCGGGCTTCAGGTGAACGACCTCGTCTTCCACGCGTCCTACCGCGAGATCAAAGCCGGCAAGAGCCTCGCGGACGCCTTCGACATCTCGGAAGGCGACGTCCTCGTAGAGCGCACGTACCGCACGCGGTACGCCGCCGAGCGTGCCCCGTTCGCGCTGGTCACGTCCTACCTCGTCCGCGACCTCGTCGCGGAGAACCCGGACCTCCTGGACGCGTCCAAGGAGCCGTGGCCGGGCGGCACGCAGAACCAGCTGTTCACCGTCGGCATCGAGCTGGACCGCATCGAAGAGCACGTGACGGCCCGCCCGCCGACGCCGGAAGAGGCCGAGGAGCTGGAGCTCCCCCCGGGCACCGCCGTGCTTCTGCTCCGGAAGACCTCGTACGACACCAACAACCGCGTTGTGGAGCTCTCCGACATCACACTGCCCGGTGATCGCACGGAGATGCTCTTCACCACTCCCCTGGAAAGGTGGTGAGTGCCGTGCGTCGGCGCATCATCATCGTCACCGCTGTGCACGGACCGTCCGCTCACCACCTGAACGATGCCTACAAGTCGCTGTGCGACCAGGAGCTTCCCGAGGGCTGGGAGTGGCACTGGGTCATCCAGGAGGACGGGAAGACCGACGACGTCACCCTCTTCGTCCCGGACGATGAGCAGGTGACCTTCCGGCAGGGCCGCAGCGGCGGCCCCGGGGTCGCCCGGACCATGGCCCTGGCCCACGCGGACGGCGACTACGTCAAGATCCTGGATGCCGACGACCAGCTGCCCCCGGGCGCCCTGGCGCGCGACATCGCCGTCCTCGAACGCGACCCCAGCATCGGCTGGACGACGTCGCGCGTCCTGGACTTGATGCCCGACGGGTCGACGGTCGGCTTCGACCAGGACCCGGAAGACGGGCCGATCGAACCGGGCTCTGTTCTCGCGCACTGGCAGGAGCACAACTACCGGGCCCAGGTGCACCCGGCGACGCTCTGCGTCCGCCGTGACCTGCTCCTCGCCCTGGGCGGCTGGATGGCGCTCCCTGCCTCGGAGGACACCGGGCTTCTGCTCGCCCTGGACGCGGTGAGCCGCGGCTGGTTCACCCGCGAGGTGGGACTCCTCTACCGCAAGTGGCCCGGACAGGCCACGGGTCAGGCCGCCCACACCGATACGGCGGAGCGCGATGCGCGCATGGCCGTCGTCCAGGCTCGCGCGCAGGCGCTCGCGTACAACCGCTGGCACTACCCGGTCACGGTCTGACCGACACCTCGTAGACGACCACCCCGGAAGCGGCGGGCAGCACGATGTCCGCCGTTTCGACCGGCCGACCGTCGTCGCTGTAGTAGGTCCGCTGGATGCGAGTGACCAGCGCGCTCCTCTGCACGCCGAGGAGGGTTGCCTCCTCGGCGCTCGCCCGCCCGGGTTCCACCTGCTCCACCGCTCGGACGACCGTGATGCCGATGTCAGCCATGCGGCCTACCACGCCTCGGCCCGCGTACGGTCCGCCCTCCGGCAGGACGACCAGCGTCCCCACGGTGAGGCTGTACGGCTCCCAACTCGTCACAAGCTGGACCGGCTTGCTGGCGATCAGGCACTCGTAGCGGGTCTGGACACATAGGTCACCCTTGGCGATCTGCAGGCGGGCTGCGATGTCGGCCGCGGCGGGAACCTTCGCCACCGTGCTGCTCTCCCAGCTCCCTTCCGGACCGATCGCAGCTGGATCCGCACCGAACGGCGACCACTTGGAGCTGATCTGCTCCCCACCTGAGGCACGCAGCATCTGTGTGCGCTCGCGCGGCTCAGCGACGTACGTACCCGACCCGGCCCGCCCCTCCAACACGCCCTGCGAAATCAGGAGTTCTTGGGCGCGGCGGATGACGTTCTCACCCACACCACCACATTCCGCCGCAAGCTGGGCGCGGGAGGGCAGCCGGTCCCCGGGAGACCATTCCCGGTCCGCGATTCGCCGTTTGAGCAGGTCAGCGACACGGAGATAGGGCGGCTGCTCACGCATATGGAAAACCTAGCCCAGAAGCCACTACGCTAGTGAACTAGCTTCACTCGCTGTGATCTCGTGGCGACGGAGGAACGTCTGTGTGCGCTCGCAGAACCCGCGCCGAGCACATGGCCGAACGCCTCTCCACCGCGGGTTTCACGCCCCGCGTGAAGCACCGGAACGACCATGTCCGCGTCGAGACGGAGGTCCCGTCACCGGTCTCGGCCGAGGCATGGCAAGAGCTCTTAGAGGTGCTGACGACGGCCGACTCGTTCGGGCTCGTCAACAGCGCGAGCGGCTGCACCGCTTGGGCCGCTGTCGCAAGAGAAACCCCCGCGACAGGCGAATCTGTCCGGGGGCACGGCTTTCAGCTGTAAGGAGCTGATCAGCGTGCAGGAGCTTATCCGCCGAGCCGCCGCGTGGGCTAGGCGACATTTTGTTCAACCTGTGGGCGGTTTCCGTGAGCCCGCGCCGACGGAGTACCCCACCGCCGACGCCGCGATGGCGCCGCCCTCTCACCCTCGGCCGGCCGGACACCGAACGTCGCGGTGCGCGAACCGGATCCAGGCCGAAGAGGCGGCGGCCCTCGTCCGCCTGTACGTGCTGGCCGGCGACGAACGCGCCCAACTGCGGCTGAGGGCGCGCTGGCAGCCACACGGCATCAGTCAGCGCTGGACTTCGGTGGAGGTGCACTGATGCACGAGGATCTCGTGACCTCCAACAAGACACACTGGTACGTCGCCGTGCAGGTCACCGGAGAGACAGTCCGGCGGGGGGACATCATCGACCTCGGCGGCCGGGGCTTCGGGGTCGTCGACACGCTTGACGCACCCGACAACGTCCGGTGGCTGCGATCCCGCACGGGGGAAACGATGGCCGTGCACGCGACAACCCGACTGTCCGCTGTGCGGGCCGTCAAGAGGCGGTGAGCGCGCATGGTGGCTCACTACCAATCCGTCGCGGATGACCTGCGGCGGCGCATCGAGTCCGGGGAGTTCCGAGTCGGCGATCGGCTGCCGGCGGAAACGCAGCTCGCCACGCGGTACAGGGTCAGCGTGCCCACGCTGCGGCTCTCGCTGGAGCTCCTCCAGGCGGAAGGCAGGGTCGAGAAGCAGCAAGGCCGGGGGAACTTCGTCCGGCACCCCCGCGCGCGCACCGTCTACGACAGCGAGCGGCAGGCGACGCAATCCCCACCCCTGCAGGTCAGCGTCGAAGTCGACACGGTGAACGCGACGAGTACCCTCTCCGCACTCCTGCAGGTCCGCCGCGGTGCGCTGCTGACGGAGTTCGACTTCATCAGCGTCGTGGGGACTTCGGTGCAGGGCATGGCTCGCATTTACGTCCCTCAAACCGTGGCGAGGCTCGGGCCCCCTGAGGGGGAGCTGTCGCCGTGGGGTGACAACGTCCGGGAGTCGCTCACCGCGGCCGGCGTGAATGTGGTGTCCACGGTCGAGCGCGTCACGTCACGGCTGCCGAGCGTCGAGGAAAAGGAGGTCTTCCGCAGCGCGACGCCCGTACTGGCCGTGGAACGGACCTCGACCGACGACAGCGGGCGGGTCGTGGAGGTAGCGCTCCTGGTTCTTCCCGGAGACCGCACCGAAGCCGTGTTCACCGCGCGCACCCACGTCGAGGTACTGGAGGAGGTCCGATGACACCCCACCTGAGCGGCCGAGCTGTCCAGCCGGAGTCAGGCAGCAACGAACACGACCTCCGCCTCCTGCCGTGGATCTCCCCGGACGACAAGCCGTGCTTCCTGAGCACATCCGACGGTCAAGGAGTGCTGTCTCGATACGCCGATGGCGTGGAAGCAGCGCAGCTGGCCATCGGCGCAGAAGCGCTGACCGATGCCGCGGATCTGCTCACGGACCCCGCGGCGTGCCGGCACCACCTTCGACTCGCCCTTCAGCGGACGGCTCGATCACTGAGCGACGCGCTGCGGATCGCGAAAAGCCGTGGCGCTCGCCTGTACGCGCCAGCCCCTGAGGAAGAGCGGCCAGAAGAAGCCACACACCACCCCCAGGAATGACGCTCACACCGGCCGACCTCCAACGCCCAGGAAGGTAGGCCCATATCCACGGTCCGGCCCTGAGGGGCCGGACCGTTCGTGTCTCAAGGAAGGGTCTCAGCATCCACCCGGGAGAAGATGAGGTCGCTCTCCCCCACGACGGGCCCGCGCCAGCGCACAGGGGCTAAGGGAGCACGACGCAGGGCTGCCGGGTAGCTCGCCGCGGAGTAGTCATTGGCTATCCGATACGCGTGAAAGCCGTACTCCCGCATCGTGGCGAGCAGCTCGTCGGCGGAGTCCCCCAGCTGCGCCATGCGCTCGGGGGACACCTCGATCGTGATCTCAGCGTCGGACCGGAGCCGATCGAGCAGGGGAACCATCCCCCGAACGACACTGCCTTCGGCCCCCTCGACATCAACCTTGATCACCCGCGCCGTGGCCACCTCCGCCGCGGTGAGCACCTCCGGCAGTGGCCTCGCTTGGATCGCAAAACTAGCTTCCGCAGGCCCGTTGTACGGGACGATGCTGTTCGCCCCAATGTTGCGGGAACTGGCGAGAGTGAAGGTCAGCACCCCGTGGGAGTCCGAAACCGCAGTATTCACTGCACGAATATTCCGGCAGCCATTGAGCCGAGCCTGCGCCAAGCCCCTTTCGTGAACCGTCGGAGACGCCTCGACGGCCACCACGTGCCCCTCCTCGCCAACCAGCCGCGAGGCAAGGACGCTGAAGTACCCGAGGTTGGAGCCGACATCGATAAAGCCGTCACCGGGCCGGAGCCGTCGGCTCAGCCAGCGAGTCAGGTGCGGTTCCCAGACCCCGAACATGTAGATGTACCGCTGGATGAGGTCCTGGGTCTCGACAGCGAAGCTGGCTCCTAATCGGGACCGGGTGACCCGACGGCGAGGATGATCCCGCAGGTAGGGGTTCAGGCACTGCGCAGCAAGCGGAGCCTTACCGAGGGAGCCGGGAGCATGACGCATGTACCAGCGGCCCAAGGAGACCAGGGACTCTGCAGTATGGAGCTTCATCACCGACGCCTGCCCCTTCGCGGAGCTCCCCCGCGGCCCGGACGCTCACGCAGGAGCAGCCCCAGCCTTCCACGCAGGTCGAGACTCCCGCATCAGGTCATGGGGTGATGTTCCGGCCGTCATCGAAGGGCAGCCCCAGCATCCGAATCGCGTTGCCCCGCAAGATCTTGTACGCCACGTCCTCAGGCAGGCCGGCCACGTGTTCGGCCGCGACCTGCTTGGTGTGCGGCCAGGTCGAGTCGACGTGCGGATAGTCGGTCTCGAATGTGGCGTTGTCGACCCCCACGGCCTCGATCGAGTCGATCCCGTGCTTGTCGCGGAAGAAGCAGCAGAAGACCTGCCGGTAGTAGTAGGTCGAGGGGGGCTCAGGGATCAGGTCACGAACGCCGCCCCAGGCGCGGTGCTCCCGCCAGACGTCGTCGGCCCGCTCCAGGGCGTACGGGATCCAGCCCATCTGTCCTTCGCTGTAGGCCAAGGTCAGTCGGGGGAAACGGACGAGGACACCGCTGAAGAGGAAGTCCGCCAGGGACGACATCGCGTTGTTGAAGCTCAGCGTCGCCTGCACCGCCGGCGGCGCGTCGGGCGAGGCCGCCGGCATCTGTGACGACGACCCGATGTGCATGTTGACCACCGTTCCGGTCTCCTCGCAGGCAGCGAAGAACGGATCCCAGTAGCCGGAGTGGATGGACGGCAGTCCGAGGTACGTCGGGATCTCGCTGAAGGTCACCGCACGCACGCCGCGGGCAGCATTGCGTTTGATCTCGGCGACGGCGAGATCAACGTCCCACAGCGGGATCAGGCACAGCGGGATGAGCCGCCCGCCGCTATCCCCGCACCACTCCTCAACCATCCAGTCGTTGTAGGCCCGCACGCAGGCGAGAGCGACCTCCTTGTCCTGAGCCTCGGCGAAGGTCTGCCCGCAGAAGCGGGGGAAGGTCGGGAAGCAGAGGGACGCCTCGACATGGTTAAGGTCCATGTCCTCAAGCCGGGCCTTCGGATCCCAGCACCCGCGCCGCATCTGCTCTCGCGTGATGCCATCAAGGGTCATCTCGTCCCGCGAGAAACCCACGGCGGCGATGATCCGCTTGTACGGGAAGAGAAGCCCCTCGTACTCCCACCAGTCCGTGACCTGGCCCGCCGGATCAGTAGTGAAGCGGTACTTGCCACCGATGTACTGCAGGTCACCAATGCCGGCAGTGAGGGGCTTCGGCCCTCGATCCTGGTACTTCCGGGGCAGCCACGCTTTAAAGAGGTGTGACGGCTCGATCACGTGATCGTCCACGCTCACAACCTTGGGGAGCACCCGCGCCCTGGTGCTTCCGTCGCCAACCATCGCGCACCCCTTCTCGATCGCCCAGTCAAGACAACAACTGATGCATCGTCAGATTCAACGTAGAGAGGGGTTCCTTCGTCGGCAATAGCCCGAGGGGCGTCGCGAGTGCCAGCCAGCTGTCGCCAGTTGGGCTCGCTACCAAGCACACCATTCCAGCCAGCGCCAGAGCGACGAGAACGAGATCGCTGGGTTGGCCGAAGAGTGCCTAGACATGCACAGCCGTTTGAGAAGCCGACAGTCTGATCAGGCCACACCCACGGAGGGTGGGCACAGAGCAGAAGAGGGCCCTCTAGCCTCTTTGGTCCGCGATCTCTGAGGGAGCAAGATGCTCGGTACGGACCAGAGGCTGGCGATGACCATCGGCGGGTTGCTGCTGGTCGGCGGCGTGCTGATCAGCCAAGCCCTCATCGGCACTTGGGTCACCTTCTCGATCGGAGCGGCCACTGCCGTGGGCGCACACCTGACGCCTTGGGCCTTCCGCGAGCTGACCATACGGCGGTTCGTGCGTCGGCTGAGGCGATGGCCCGCGCCGCACCGCCGATCATGAAGACGATGGCCAAAAGAAGCCAGGCCGCCGACCAGGGCGCACCCCTAAGATCCTCTAGATATCTTTAGGAGTTCACGACTGGGGGACCAGGTGGGGGCCGCCGAGCAGCTCGTAACGGTCGTTGCAGTGATACTCGGCGGGTTGACCACGCACCTGACCAACGCCCTGACGGAGCGTCGCCGCAAGCGGCACGAGCTCTCAACCCGGTGGGACGACAAGAAGCTCGACGCCTACGCAAGCTACGTCGAACGGATCAGGACGAGCATCTTCCTCGCCGTCGAGCTCTACGAACTCAGGGAGGGGCTCCGCGAGCGCAACCGGGATGAGTCGGAGATCAAGGCCGACATGTCGGAGGCAGGACACCTCCGCGGTCGGGCCTTCGAACGAATCATGCTGCTGGGCGGCGACGACGTAGTCGAGGCCGCCCACGACCTCAACGCGACAGCTCTCCAAGTTGACTGGCAGGCAGCCGGCAGGATCACAGGGAGCTTAGAGCACTGGCGTGAGCGGAATCGTGCGGCATTCCGCGCGATCAACGCCTTCCACGACACTGCTCGGTCGGACCTTGGAGTGAGCGGCAGCGTCACAGGCGGGCGGCACCCAGAGCGGGACCTCCTACTTCCCCCACGCTAACCACATCCCCCTAGGCCAGGACAAACTGCCGATACGCAACCGAGCGCATCCCATGCACCGAATGTTCATTGCACTGGCGGACTAAGCGAGCCCTGCTTTGTGGCGCCGAGGCCATCACCTTCGAACTTAATATCTAAATTCGATTAAACAGAACACAGGGGTTGCCGTATTCGAATGCATGTCCAAGTGGCGCCACTGGGAGGTGATTCTGGCGACATTCATGTAATCTATACGGCAAGTCGATCCTTGCCGACCGTACAGGTGGAAGCGGAGCCGCGTACATGAAGGATGTCGCCGCGGTCTTCGTGCACGGCCTCTTTTCTACAAGCGATACATGGAAGTGCATCGACAACCTGATCGGTTCCGACCCAGAGCTTTCTGCACTAACTCTTCTCAAATTTGACTACGCATCGCCGAAGTATATCTTCAACCCGCTGCGCAGGGTGCCGGACTTCGATGTCCTTGCAGATAGCCTTCAAACCTTTCTTGAGGTGGAAGCGAAAAACTACAGCAAACTAGCTATCATCTCTCACAGTCAAGGCGGCCTAATTGTTCAACGCTTCCTTGCACGCATGGTAAGCAACGCTCGCGGCGAGGATCTTGCAAGAATCAAGCGTGTCATCATGTTCGCCTGCCCGAATTCAGGCTCCGAAATATTCCTCCTCGCAAGGAAAAGCCTCAAGATTTGGCGGCATCCACAAGAGCGTGAACTGCGACCAATCAACGAGCCTGTAACTAATGCGCACAAGGCGGTGATCAATCGAATCATTCATGCACAAACCGTGGCCTCTGACCGCTGCCCAATCACCATTCGTGCTTATGCGGGAGATCTCGACAAGATCGTCACTCCTACCTCGGCCCGTAGTGTCTTTCCCGACACGGGAGTGATCCCCGGGGATCATTTTTCGATCATCCGACCTGATTCGCATTCACACAGGACTTACACGACGCTCAAAGATAACCTGATCGCCGCCCTTGTATTGGATTCAGACTCCTTGCCGGCGTCAGCAACCCTCCCCTCCTCCGGACAATCCGGCGCTCCAGTTCCCTTACGGGCAGTGCAGGGAGAGCAATCCCCGACCCCCACGTCCTCGGAAGAGCTAGGAAGTCATCATCAGCCTGCCAGCGAACCGACACAAAGCGGGGAAGAATTGCCCGTCATCGTGCGATGGAACCCGCGAACACGAACCGTAGACTTCATCGTGACCCCAGAAACGGCACTTATTTGGGTCAAGGATCTCGGGCAGGAGGGCAACCAAGGTGAGCGGTAGGGAAAGCCGCGCCGAGCGCCCTGAGGATGCAATTAAGGCTCTTTGGGACCGTTTTGAAAGTACGGGCGACAGCCACGTTCTGGAACATCTCATTTCACTGCTCCAGGAAGCAGTTTCAGCATCAGACGATGCGGACGCCACCGATAGGTTTGCAACCCTGTCTAACCTCAGCGTGGCATTGCTGCGCCGAGCAGACCTCACGGAACTAATCGAAGACCTAGACGAAGCAATCACGCTGCACCGTGAGGCTTTAGCTTCTGCGCCTGCCCACCATCCTGGGCGGCTGGCTGTTCTATCAAATCTTGGCGTGGCACTGCTACGCCGCGTCGATCGCACAGAACAAATCGAAGATCTAAACGAAGCGATCAGGCTCCAACGTGAAGCCCTTACTGCGTCCACGAGTGAAGTTGATGTGGACGACCGCATGGCTGCCATGTCGAACCTTGGTGCGACACTACTGCGTCGTGCAGTACATACAGGGAACATCGAAGACCTCGACGAGGCAATTTCACTGCAACGCGAAGCTCTCGCCTCAACCCCAACCAATCATCCCAAACGCATCGCCGCCCTGTCTAACCTTGGTGAGGCTCTCCGCATTCGCTTTGAGCAGGCCAGCGATTCACGGGCCATTCTGAACATTGAGCAGCTAAGTGCCTTCGCCTCCGAGTCCATCCAAGTGCACGAACAGTTGGCGTTGGCGCGTGAGCGAGTCCTCGGCGAGAATCACCCAAGCACTTTGGCGTCACTAAACAACTTGGCTGCCCTGCTGCAAGATCAAGGAGAACTCAAAAAAGCTCGGGCCCTCCACGAACGGGTCTGGTCCTTCTATCGAAGGACCCGCGGTGAGGACCATCCAAGGACATTGACATCGCTAAACAATCTGGCTGCCGTGCTGCAAGACCAAGGAGAACTGGAAACTGCCCGAACATTTCACGCACACATCCTTTACGCACGCGAGCGCACCCTTGGACCGGATCACCCGAGCACCCTGGCATCATTGAACAACTTGGCTGCCGTGCTGCAAGACCAAGGTGAACTCAAAAAAGCCCAAGCCCTCCACGAACGCGCCCTCCTCACCCGAGAACGCATCCTTGGACCGGATCACCCGAGCACCCTGGCATCATTGAACAACTTGGCTGCCGTGCTGCAAGACCAAGGTG
Source organism: Streptomyces sp. KLMMK (assembly GCF_036961605.1). Classification (NCBI taxonomy): domain Bacteria; kingdom Bacillati; phylum Actinomycetota; class Actinomycetes; order Kitasatosporales; family Streptomycetaceae; genus Streptomyces; species Streptomyces sp. KLMMK. The sequence goes on along the minus strand of NZ_JBAMDC010000033.1, from coordinate 18,779 downwards.
AACTCAAAAAAGCCCAAGCCCTTCACGAACGCGCCCTCGTCACCCGAGAACGCATCCTTGGACCGGATCACCCGAGCACCCTGGCATCAAGGAGCAGCCTAGCCGCCGTGCTGACGTCTCAAGGGCGTGGAGATTTGGCGGAGCTCCTCTACCCTAGCGGTCTGCGACTGGAGGAAATCAGAGTCACGGTAGTAGGTGATTACAGTCGCCCGAGGGATCTCGTCTCACTGAATCGCTGGCTGCACTCCGACCCCCAGCTTGTCGAGACCGTGAAGATCAGCGTTCCTCAGCCAGAACCAGAATCAATGGGGGCAGTCGCAAATTCACTTCTTGTCCGCTTTCCACCTTCTCACATCGACTCTTTCTCAAGCTCAATTATTGCGTGGCTAAGGAGGCAGGGCGATAAGGATATCCGCTTGCTTTTGACCGCCCTGAGTGGAGTGACTCTAGAAGTCCCTAGTCGAGTTACCAGGCTGCCTGAAGAGGCAGTCACAGAATTCTCGGCAGCCCTCTCTGATGCCTTGCGCAACCGCTAACGCCAGGTGTGCCTAGGACATGCCGAGGCGGAGGCTTCAAGGACACGCTCACCATCCGTTGAGGATCTCCCAACGGTTCCTCGTCGAGCCCAGGGCGTCAGTGACTGAGCGGAATGGAGCGAACGAGGAGTGGATCAAAGCCCGACCCCGTCACGACCACCGCCAGCCCCGCCAAACCAACACCCCGAGCTGCAGGTGAGCCCGTCACGCCAGGTCAGCTCGCCGATCGCCCCTTGTTCGGGACGAAGAGGTCGTGGGTTCAAATCCCGCCACCCCGACTTCGAAACACCAGGTCAGGCCTTGTTTCTCTCACTGAGGGAAACCAGGCCTGATTTGTTTTTAGTGTGCCTGGACTGCTTGAACCGCCCGGGTGGTGATCCGGGACACATGCGCCTACGACGGGTGGGGCCGCTCTCCTCTTCTAAAGAGAGCGGCCCCACCCGTCATGCGTACGTGTCCCGGTCTCAGCTGCCCACGGCCGCGAAGGGGCGGGGCTCCGGAGCGTTGACCGCGTCCGGGACCGGGGCGCCCGTCAGGGCCTGGATCACTGATCCTGCCACCTGGGTTCCCGCCTTCTCCTGGGCCTCGTGGGTGGAGGCGCCCAGGTGGGGGGTGGCCACCACGTTGTCCAGGGCGAGGAGGGGGGAGTCGACGGGGGGCTCGGTCTCGAAGACGTCCAGGGCCGCGCCCGCGATGCGGCCGGCGCGGAGCGCGTCTGCCAGGGCGGTCTCGTCGATGATCCCGCCGCGGGCGACGTTGACGAAGTACGCGGAGGGCTTGGCCTTCGCCAGTTCCTCCTTGCCGATGAGGCCGATCGTCTCGGGCGTCCTGGGCAGGTGGACGGTGACGAAGTCGGCGCGGGTGAGGAGGTCGTCGAGGCCGGTCGTCTCGATGCCGAGCTCCGTGGCGCGCGCAGGGGTCACGTAGGGGTCGTAGGCGATGATCTCCATGCCGAACGCCGCCAGCCGCTCGGCCACCAGCGCGCCGATGCGGCCCAGGCCCACGATGCCGAGCACCTTCCCCGAGAGCTCGGTGCCCGTGAAGCGGCTGCGCTCCCAGGAGCCCTGCTTCAGGGAGTGGCCGGCCTGCGGGACGTTGCGGGCGGCCGACAGGAGCAGGGCGCAGGTCAGCTCGGCGGCGCTGACGATGTTGGCGGTGGGCGTGTTGACCACGAGGACGCCGGCGCGGGTCGCCGCGTCGACGTCGACGTTGTCGAGGCCGACGCCCGCCCGGCCGATGACCTTGAGACGGGTTCCGGCCGCGATGACCTCGGCGTCGGCACGGGTGCCGCTGCGGACGAGCAGGGCGTCGGCGTCCCGGACGGCCGCCAGGAGGGCGGCGCGGTCCGTGCCGTCGCAGTGGCGGATCTCGACCCCTTCGCCCAGGGCGTCGACTGCTGCGGGTGAGAGCTGGTCGGCTATCAGCACAACGGGGTGGGTCATGACCGTTCTTTCTGTCGGGTTCTCTCGGGTGTCACTGCCAGAGGACTGCGATGGCTCCCGTCGTGAGGAACACGAGGGCGTGCACGGAGAGCACCGTGCGCAGGACCCACCGGGTGTCGACGGGGCGGTCGGCGTCCGTGTCCGCATCCGCGGTCACGGTGGTCTGCACCACGGGGGTGGTCATCGTCCCGGTCGCCGTTCCCGAAGGCGAAGACGACGGGACGGACGTTCCGGCGGGCTCCGGTCCCTTGGACGGTGCCGCCGGGCCCGGGGCGTTCTGGGCCAGCTGCGCGGCCAGGACCACGCGGGCGCTGGAGGCGCCCGAGGCCAGGGCCGCGCTGACGTTCTGCACGGCGACGAGGTGCCCGGTGGAGTAGCCGAGCGCCTCGGCGGTGTTGGCCTGGCTGGCGGCGAACATCGCGTTGGCACCGGTGTTGGAGCCGGCGAGGAAGCCGCCGACGGCGCCGATCCAGGGGGCGAGCACGAGGTAGGAGGAGCCGATCGTGGCGCAGGCCTCGGCGAGCTCCCGGCTCATGCCGGTCACGGTGAGCACGGTGCCCAGGGTGAGGAAGACGACGGTCGTCAGGGTCACCTGCCACCAGCGGCCGAGGGCGGCGACGGCGGCCGGGCCCAGGACGGGCTCCCCGGCGCCGAGCAGCTTCGGCGTGAGGGCGGCGGTCACCAGGAGCCAGCCGCCGGGGCCGGCGACGACCGTCCACCAGCCGTCCTTGACGCCCGCCGACTCCAGGATCAGCCGGCTCACCAGGAGGCCGGCGACGAGGAAGGCGTACGGGGAGAGCGTGCGGCCGATGGGCTCGCGCCGGCCCTCCGCGCCGGCCCGCTCCAGCATCCGGGAGACCACCAGCAGGACGACCATGGTGACGAGTCCGCCGAGGACGCCGGCCAGCGGCACGCCGATGAAGGTGTTGACGGCCCAGACGGTGCCCCAGAGCGCCGCCACGGCCAGCAGCAGGTCGCCGGCCGAGGCCAGTGCCCGGCGTGCGCCGAGGGCGACGACCAGCGTCGCGGCGCCGCAGATGAGGAAGACGGGCGCGGACAGCAGGGCGGAGTCGATGCCCAGCTGCTGGAAGTCGACGTCGCCGAGTTCGGCGGCGACGAGGCTGCCCGGGGCCAGGGAGCCCCACGGCACGGTGACCAGGCCCAGCAGGCCGACCACGGCGGCCTTCGCCGGCGGCAGGCCCAGCTGGCGCAGGAGCGGGATGGCCACGATGACGCCGATGCCGAAGCCGGTGAGCGACTCGGCGAACGGCGTCACGCCGAGCATCACCAGCAGCACCGCCCGGCTGGGGGAACTGCAGGCGCTGCCTATCCAGTTGCCCATGCGGGACTGTGCGCCGGTGCGGGTCATCAGCTCGCTGAGCAGGATGCCTCCGAAGAGGATCGCGCCCAGCTCGACGATGGTCGGCAGCATGTGCAGCTGGGCGTCGCCGAGATCGCCCAGGGGGGTGCGGAACGAGGTGGCCGTGAGGACGAGAGCGGTCGCCAGGGCCGCCAGGCTTGCGTACAGGGCACGCACGCCCAGGGCGAGGAGCCCCAGCGTGACGAGGATGGGGAGGGTTGCGAGAGCAGCGTTCACGTAGCCACCTTTGCAGATGCCATCTCTGCAGTCGTCAGGGGCAGTTCGGACAGGCGCTGCGCTGCTTCGAGCATGGCGGTGACACTGCGGTGGGCGTCCATCAGGGCCCGGGAGAAGCCGCCCGGCGACGGCACGTAGTGGTTGTAGAAGGTGGTGCCTTCGGACAGCGGGCCGAGCACCCACATGCGCTCGTCCGTCTCTCCGTCGCGGCCGACCGGGTGCAGGTCGCGGGTGAGGTCGACGCCCCTGCTGCTGGCAACGGCGGGGCGGTGCCTGCGGATGGTGCCGTTGCCGGCCAGGCTCGCGAGCAGCGGGCTGCCGGTGCGTTCGACGTCGGGCTGCCCGGAGGTGGCGTGGACCAGCCAGTCAGCAGTGGCGGTGTACGGCGTGCCCAGCCGCGTGGAGGACAGCCGCCAGCGCTCCTCCTGCGCGTCCCAGGCGAGTTCCGGCTCGGGGCCGAAGGGGACGGCGGCGACGCCGGCCCGGAGCAGGGCGAGCAGCTCCTGGTGGCGGTCCAGCTGCGGACCGGTCACCGACCGGTTGAGGACGGCGGTGAAGGAACCGTAGAACTCCTCGTGGGACTTCTCGTCGAGGCCCGCGAAGTCCACGGCGCGGCGGAGCAGTTCGCGCCGGTCGCGCAGCACCTCCAGCGCCGCCTTGAGCGGGCTGCCGGACAGGCCCAGTTCCGCCTGCTCCAGGTCGTCGGCGATGCGCCCGGCGTACCAGTCCTGGTAGGCGCCGCTGCCGGTGAGTTCGCCCGTCTCGGGGAAGAGCAGTGCCTCGGGGTCCAGGACGCCGAAGTCCTCGCGGTGCACGTCGTCCAGCCGGTCCAGCTCGGTCTCCAGCCGTCCCGCCGCGAGGGCCTCGCGCAGGGCGCCGGCCGTCCGCGTCTCGGCCTCGTCGCCGCCGAGCAGCCCGGCGCAGCGCAGGTGGAACGCGACGCGCATCTCGGTGCGGACCAGCGGCAGCAGGTCGCCGTGGAGGCTCATGCCCTCCCCCGGCGCGTCGGCCCGCAGGCGGTCGACGGCCTCCGGGGTGAGCACCAGGGACGCGTACAGCGGGCCCTGGCGGTTGGCCCTGGGGCGGGCGCGGAACGGCAGTCCGGTGCGGGAGTACAGCAGGATGCGCGGCTCCGAACCGCTGGGGACGTACTGCAGGGTCCCGTCGACGGTGGTGTAGCGGCCGCCGCGGCCGAGGGTGAGCGCGGCGAGGGCGTCCATGCCGGACAGTCCCGTACCCCCGAGGGCGACGGTCTGTCCGGGCAGGATGTCCGCGAAGCGGCTCTTCGGCGGGTAGATGTCCCGGACCCTGCGGTGCTCCCCCGGCGACTGCTCCGGCGCGGGCGGGGCGGGCGGCGGGGTGTGGCCGGTGGTGAGGAAGACGAAGGGTGCCGTCAGTACGGCGCCGTCGTCGAGGACGATACGGCGGTTGCCGTCGGGCAGGACGGTCAGCTCGGTGGCCTCGCCCGTGTGGAACCGGATCTCCAGGTGGTCGGGGGCGCGGTCCACGACCCGCCGCAGGAACCAGGAGAGGTACTCGCCGAGTATGCGGCGGGGAAGGTAGTCGTCCTCGCGTATCTCGCGGCCTACGGGGCCGAGCGTGAAACCGTCCTCGGCCAGCCGGAGTCCCCGCTCGCGGACCCACTCGTAGAGGGTGGGGCCGCGGTCGCCGACGGTGTCGCCGACGGTGGCCTCCTCCGGGAACGGCGAGACCTGGTTGCAGGTGGTGTTGAGCAGCAGGTAATCGGGCTGGGCCGGGTCGTGGATGCCCCTGGCGTCGCACAGCGGGTCGACGACGTCGACCGTGAACGGCCGCTCGCCCCATGCGGGGGCCGAGGTGAGCGTGACGATCCGCTCCAGGACGCCCAGGCCGCGCGAGCCGAAGCCGATGATGCAGGCGCCGAGGTCCGTGGAGGGGGACGGGGAAGAGGAAGAGAAAGAGGGGGAGGGAAGAGGCAGGGTCATTGTCACCACCGCCGGGTCTCGCCGAAGAAGTCCGGGACGTCGACGGTCTCGCCGCTCTCCCGCGCCGTGCGGTAGACGTGCATGCCGACGGCCAGGTCGAGGACGCCCAGACCGAACGGGGAGAAGATCACCGGGCGGTCGCGGTCGGGCTCGACGTCGCCGAGGATGACCTCCGCGAGCGTCCCGTCGATGAAGTCGCGGTGCCCGTACTTCTGTTCGGCCAGGTGCGGGGAGGTGTTGGCCGTCATGCAGTGGCCGATGTCGTCGAGGATGTTCTGCGCGCCGAGGATGATCTCCGGGCCGATGTCGCGCAGCGAGACGTTCAGCACGACCTGGCCGGCGGTGAAGGTGGCGGCGTCGGTGACGTAGGGCTCGCCGGCCGTCGTGGCGAAGACGATCAGGTCGGAGCCGGTCAGGGCGGCCGTCAGGTCGTCCTCGGTGGTGGTCCGGTAGCCCAGGGACGAGCCGGCGTACTCGGCGAAGGCCTTGCTGTACTCGGGCAGCCGGTCGTGGATGACCAGTTCCTCCACGGCCCACTCCTGGGCGGTGAAGAACTCCAGGATGTTGCGGGCGATGATGCCGGCGCCGACGATGGTCAGCCGCCGGGCGGTGCGCCCGCCGGTCAGCTGCTCCGCGGCCAGGACCGCGGAGGCGGCGGTGCGGGCGGCGCTGATCTGGGAGGCCTCGAGGCAGGCGAAGGGGTAGCCGGTCTCGTAGTCGTTGAGCAGCAGGGCGGCCGAGGCGCGCGGGACGCTCTTGTTGATGTTGCCGGGGAAGCTGCTGATCCACTTGATGCCGGCCACGTCCGTCTTGCCGCCCAGGTAGGCGGGCAGGGCGATGATGCGGCTGTCGGGCTTGTCGGGGAAGCGCAGGAAGTAGCTGTTGGGGTTGACCGACTCGCCCGCGTGGTGGGTCAGATAGGTCTCGCGCACCTCCGTGACGATCTGCTGCCGCGTGCGGCCGATGATGTCGCGGGCGGTCTTTCCGCCGATGACGCTGAACTCGAACATTGTTATCCCTTCAGGGCCGGCACGCCGGTGCCGGGCATCGAATGCGGTGAGGTGGCAGAGTGACCGCGCTGGTGCGGCACCGTGACGTCGGCGCCGAACCGTTCCTGGACCCATGTGTCGTCGTAGATGGTGCTGAGGTACCGGTCGCCGAAGTCGGGCGCGATGGCCACGACGCGCGCGCCGGCGGGGATCTCGTCCCGCCGGCCTTCGACGGCGGCCAGTACCGACCCGGTCGAGCCGCCCGCCACGATGCCCCGCTGGGCGGCGAGGCGGCGGCACATGCGCACCGCCTCGGCCTCGGGGACCATGACGGTGTGCTCGATCTGCTCCGGGTCGAAGATCTCGGGCCGGCGGCTGGTGCCCAGCCCCGGTATGTAGCGCCTGCCGGGCGGGTTCCCGAAGGTGACCGAGCCGACGGTGTCGACGGCGATCACGCGGGTGTGCGGGGAGTGCTCCCGGAAGTACGCGACGCAGCCCATCAGCGTCCCGGTGGTCCCGGCGCCGACGAAGAGGTAGTCGACGTCCAGCCCCTGCTTGACGATGGCGGCCGCCGTGCGCTCGTAGTGCGCCTTGGGGTTGGCGGGGTTCGCGTACTGGTTGGGCCAGACCAGCCCGGGGTCCTCGGCGAGCCGCCGGTGGATGTAGTCGATGCGGGACTGCAGGAAGCCGCCGTTGGCGTCCCGCTGGTCGACCGAGACGACCTGCGCGCCGAAGGCCTTCATCAGCGCGATGCTGAGGGCGGACGTATTGGGGTCGACGACGCAGGTGAAGCGGTAGCCGCGGGCCGCGCACACCGAGCTCAGCGCAATTCCCAGATTGCCGGAGGAGGATTCGATGACGTGGCCGCCGGGGCGCAGGACCCCGCGGCTCTCCGCGTCCTCAAGGAGGCCGACCGCGGCCTTCATCTTGATGGATCCGGCCGGATTGAAGCCCTCCAGCTTGAGCAGGACATCGACCCCCGATATGAAACCGGACAGGTCGAGGAAGACGTCGTCCAGGATCATCTCGTGCGTGCTCTGATAGATCATTGATTGATCGCCTCGTATTTCCGCGGGTGGGCACGGGAAACGACGGCACCCCGACAACTTTCCGGAGCCTTTTCCTTGGGGCGCTCGGGGGAAGGGGGTCTCGCGGTGGCAGGCCGGGCCGCCACTCCCTGCGTCCAACTCTGCCCGGGTAGGACCTTGTTGACCATGAGATGTCCATGGCGAGAAGTCGTCGGCGACTTGTCGTCACCCCCGTCAGGCTGTTTGGTCCTGACAGGGGCGGTGGGGCGGGGGCGTTGCGCCAAGAAAATGACCGGCCGCCCGGGGCGGGCGGCCGGTCACTTCGCTGTGAGCGGCTGGTGAGCGTACGTGAGGGCTACGGGGGAGGCCGGCGTCAGTCCCCGGGCTCGTCCGGCCAGCCCTGGCTGCGCAGGACAGCGGACACGTCCGGTGCCCGGTAGTGCTCTCCCTTGAGCACCTTTCCGTCGGCCCGGCGGGACGCCTTGCCGTCGGGGCCCAGCTTGGTCATGTTCGAACGGTGGATCTCGGCGATCACCGCGTCCAGGTCGATGCCGTGGACGAGGGCCGTGCCGTAGGCGACGTAGACCACGTCGGCCAGCTCGTGCGCGAGCTTGTCGAGCGGGCCCTCGACGGCGACCTCGGCGACTTCGGCCACCTCTTCGGCCAGCAATTCCTGGCGGTGGGCGGCGAGATCGGCGGGAACCTCCGTGGGGATCGTACGGGCATCGAGTCCGCAGGCGAGGTGGAACTCGCGCACCGATGCGGCAGGTGAGTGCTTCATCCGCCCGAGCCTACGAGCCACCTGGGCCTACGCGTCGGCGGACGCCCAGAACGCTGCTGCCGGGGTAGAGCGCCTCGTGAGCCGCTTTCGGCCGCCGATGCCGCCCTCGGCATCGGGGGGCCAATAAGCGAAGGCGCTCTCTCAACTCGCCTTGCATTGCCGCCGATTCGGCGCGGATGCGGCCTGCCTCTCGACTTTTTGCCACGGCACGCAGAAACCCGCCCCGGCGCGGAGCCGGGGCGGATTCTGCGGCCGGGAGGCCGGGTTCGGGAAGCGTCCGGGTTCGGGAAGCTCCGGGTTCGGGAAGCTCCGGGTTTCGGGAAGCTCCGGGTTTCGGGAAGCTCCGGGTTTCGGGAAGCTCCGGGTTTCGGGTTCAGGGGCTAGCCGAGCGATCCCTTGACCGGCTCGTGGGTGTGCGACTCGATGTCGCGGGCCGCGCTGTCGAGCAGCTTGTTGGTGAGATCGGAAAGGGCGCGGGCGGCCGCGAGTTCGTCGCCTATGGCGGGGTCGTTCTGGTCGGCCGGATTGCACCGGGCGACGCCATGACCCATCAGCCGCCGCTCCCCTCCCTTGCCGATCAGCGTCGCATCGGCGGTGACCTTACGGCCCTCTTCGGTGATCTCGATCTGGGCGTTCCACGCCGTTTTGGTCGTCATGGCAAACCTCCTGTACCAGAGCGCACAGCACACACCTGGGCCCACTGTCCACGCTGGCACCGGTAAGGCCCCGCCGCATCTCAGGGCCCCGCCCGGCCCGAGGAGGTTACCCTCTGCTCCCCCCTGGGCACCCTGTGTTTCATGAGTCAACTCTGGTCACGCACGCCGGTGACGCCGGGAGGCAGGCTCGGCCCGGCGGCGCAGCATCCGGGGCGGTGCGACAGCCGGTACCTGCAGCGGCGGAAAACCCTGGTGGAGACGGCCCGCGGTCATCGCGTGGGCGACCCGTCGCCGACGGTGGACTACACCGAGGACGAGCACGCGACGTGGCGCACGGTCCACGGCGCGCTGGGCAAGGCGCACCGGGCGCACGCCTGCCGGGAGGTGCTGGACGCCGCGGAGGAGGCTCCCGTGCCGGCCGACCACGTACCGCAGCACGCGGAGGTCGGGGCGCGGCTGAAGCCGCTGACGGGGTTCGAGTTCACGCTCGCGGGCGGGTTCGTGGAGAACCGGCGCTTCCTCGGCTCGATGGAGCGCGGCTACTTCCACGCCGTGCAGTTCGTCCGCCATCCGTCGGTGCCGCTGTACACGCCCGAACCGGACGTGATCCACGACGTGTTCGGCCACGGCATCCACCTGGCGTCGCCCGCGTTCGCCGAGCTCTACCGCATGTTCGGCCGCACGGCGACGCGCCTGACCACGCCCGAGGCCCTCGACGTCATCAGCCGCGTGTACTGGTTCACGCTGGAGTTCGGCGTGATGGCGGAGGAGGGGGCGGCCGGGAGCGGGGCGGGTGGTGTCAAGGCCTACGGTGCGGCGCTGCTGTCCTCGTACGGGGAGCTGGAGCGGCTGGGCTCGTGCGAGGTCCGGGAGCTGGACGTCCGGGCCATGGTCGCCACGCCCTACCGGGTCTCGGGCTACCAGCCCGTGCTGTTCGGCGCGCGGGGCATGAACCACCTCGCCGACACGCTCGCCGGATTCCTGGAGGACTTCGACGACGGCACGGCCGACCGGATGGGCCTGCGCCCGGTGCCGGGCGACCGGTCCTGAGCCCGCGCCCGGGGGGCGCACCCGAGCGGAAGGGCGCCGTCCGGAACAGAGTTATCCACAGGCTGCGGCCGCCCTCGGCGCGATGTCCCCGCTCCGTCGCAGAATGGGGCCATGACTGAGAGCAACGGGTCCGAGCAGAAGTCCGGGCAGAAGGACGAGGGGCCCGCCGTCGCCCCGCAGGGCACGGCGGCGGTGCCGACCGCAGCGGCCGTGCCGGATGCGGCGGCGGCCGTGCCGGATTGGGAGAAGCGCTTCCGGGCGCCGCGCGTCGGGCTGCCGAGATGGGCGAAGGACGCCCCCGACCGCGCACTGTTCGTGTCCAACGTGACGGGCACCTTCGAGGTGTACGCGTGGGACCGCGCCACGGGCGCGCAGCGCCAGGTGACCGACCGGCCGAACGGCACGACGGGCGGGGTGCTGCCGCCCGACGGCGAGTGGATCTGGTGGTTCGCCGACAAGGACGGGGACGAGTTCGGCGTGTGGATGCGCCAGCCCTTCCACGGCGGGGCCGACGAGCCCGCCGTGCCCGGTCTCGAGCCCTCCTACCCGGCCGGCCTGGCCCTGGGCCGGGACGGCACGGCCGTGGTCGGCCGGTCCACGGACGAGGGCGGGTCGACGGTCCACGTGGCACGGCCCGGCGCCGGGCCCGTGGAGATCTACCGCCACGCCGAGTCCGCGGGGGTCGGCGGCATGTCGTACGACGGCACTCTGATCGCGATCGAGCACACCGAGCACGGCGATGCGATGCACTCGGCCGTCCGCATCGTGCGGCCGGACGGCAGCGCCGTCGCCGAGCTGGACGACACCCGCGGCGGCACCGAGGAGCTGGGCCTGGCGGTCATGGGCTTCGCGCCCGTGCCCGGGGACTCCCGGCTGCTCGTGGGGCACCAGCGGCGGGGCCGCTGGGAGCCGATGCTGTGGGACGCGGCCACGGGCGAGGAGACGGCCCTCGCCGTCGACCTGCCGGGCGACCTGGACGCCGGCTGGTATCCGGACGGCTCCGCGCTGCTCGTCGAGCACAGCCACCAGGCCCGCAGCGAGCTGTGGCGCTACGACCTGGCCGATGCCTCGCTGACCCGCCTGGACACCCCCGTGGGCACGGTGTCGGGCGCCCTGCCGCGGCCGGACGGCAGCGTGGAGTTCCTGTGGTCCTCGGCGGCCGAGCCGTCGGTCGTGCGGTCCACGAGCGGGCAGGTCGTGCTGGATCCGCCCGCGCTGCCGGGCGGGGTCGGCCGGGCGCCGCGGTCCGTGCCGGTCCGGGACGTATGGGTGGACGGGCCGGGCGGCAAGGTGCACGCCCTGATCCAGGTGCCGGAGGGCACCGGGCCCTTCCCCGCGGTCTTCGACGTCCACGGCGGTCCGACCTGGCACGACAGCGACGCCTTCGCCGCGGGCCCCGCCGCCTGGGTCGACCACGGCTACGCGGTCGTCCGGATCAACTACCGCGGCTCTACGGGCTACGGCCGCGCCTGGACGGACGCGCTCAAGCACCGGGTGGGTCTCATCGAGCTGGAGGACATCGCGGCGGTCCGGGACTGGACGGTCTCCGCGGGGATCGCCGACCCCGAGCGGCTGGTGCTGGCCGGGGGCTCGTGGGGCGGCTATCTGACGCTGCTCGGCCTGGGCACCCAGCCGGACGCCTGGGCGCTGGGCCTGGCCGGCGTGCCCGTGGCGGACTACGTGACGGCCTATCACGACGAGATGGAGGCCCTGAAGGCCCTGGACCGCACGCTGCTCGGCGGCACCCCGGAGGAGGTGCCGGAGCGCTACGCGGCGTCCTCCCCGATCACGTACGTCGACGAGGTGCGGGCGCCGGTCTACATCTCCGCGGGCATGAACGACCCGCGGTGCCCGATCCGGCAGATCGAGAACTACGTGGAGCGGCTGGAGGGCCGCGGCCACCCCCTGGAGGTCTACCGCTACGACGCGGGACACGGCTCCCTGGTGGTGGAGGAGCGGATCAAGCAGCTCCGGCTGGAGATCGCTTTTGCGGAGCGTCATCTGGGCCGTCGTCCTGCCCAGGACCGCCAGGAGCCCCTCCCGAGCCGTCCGGAGCCTGCCCCGGCCCGTCCGGAGCCTGCTCCGGAGTGATGCCGAGGGCCAGGTCTCGCGCGGCCTCCGCCTCGCGGCGGAAGAGCCTGGCCCACATGAAGAGCACGAAGCCGGCGAAGACGAACCACTCACCGGTGTAGCCGAGGTTCTGGAAGGCCTTGAGGTCCAGGCCGCTGTTCGGGGCGGCGGCCGGGGGCACCGGGGTCATGGCCCCGGGCGCCTCGGTGGCGGTGATCCACGCGTCGTACACCCCGTACGGCACGAGGTTGACCAGTGAGGCGGCGCTGATCACGCCGACCTGGCCCTCGGGCAGGCCGCCGCTCGCGTGCACGCCCTTGGAGCCGGGGCTCTCCGAGGACTGCAGGGCGCCGGTGACCGTCACGCGGCCGGCCGGCGGGGCGGGCACCCCAGCGGTGTCCGCCTTGGAGGCCGCGTCGCCGGGCAGCCAGCCCCGGACGACGGGGAGGGCCTTGCCGTCGTCGGTGCGCAGCAGGGTCAGCACGTAGAAGCCCCGGCGATCGTCCAGGCTCCGCTCCGGCACGAGCAGCTGGTGCCCGGCGTCGTAGCGGCCGGAGGCCGTCGTCCGGCGGCCGGAGGTCTCCGTCGTCACCGGGAGGAGGTCGCGCAGGGGCTCGGCGTCGGCCTTCCGGGCGTCGTCGGCCTGCGTCTGCTGCTCGCGGTGCGAGTCGACGCGCGTTTCGAAGCGGCCGAGCTGCCAGCTGCCCATGAAGAGACAGAAGGGGATGGCCACCACGGTGAAGACGTTGATCGCCCACCAGCGGGGAGTCAGCAGGAACCGATACACACCACCACGGTACGGGCACGCCCGTCGCGGCGGTCACCGCCCCCTGCCGGAGGCGCCACCGGCACCGCCACCACCGGAGGCACGGGCGTCCCGGCAGGCGCCACGAAAGGCGTCAGCTCGCGGTGACGATCGGCCCCGTCCGGTAGACGGTGCCGGCGCAGGCGTCGTCGATCTTGGCGTCGGCTATGGCCGGCTCGCCGACGTCCGGGGTGTGGCTGAGCACGACGCTCGGCGGCGGCGTGGGCGGGGGCGAATCCGGCACGCTCGGCTGCTGGGCGGCCGCGGTGCCACTGGCCGGGGAGGCGCTGGCGCCGCCGCCGCCCGCGGAAGGCGCCGGAGAAGCCCCGCCGGTGTTTTTGGCACAGCTGCTGCGCGCGCCGTCGGCCGTCGGGATCCAGGCGAACTTCACCTCGTACGCCTGCCCGGGCTGGAGGATGACCTCGCTGGGCTCGGTCGTGGGGTCGGGCAGGCCGGTCGCGGCGTCGCCCGGCGTGTGGTCGACGACGGAGACGCGCCCGCTCTCGGCGCTGCCCCGCGGGCTCGCGGCGACGGTCCCGGGCCCGCCCACCGTGCAGACGGCGCGGGAGACGTTGACCACGCGGAAGGCGCCGTAGACGCGGCCGTCCCGGTCGGCGGGGCCGACGGAGCCGCTGCCCTTGCCGAGCTGGTCGCGGTCGCAGATCGGGGAGACGGCGGCGAAGGTGTTCGTGGGCGCGGGAAGGCTGCCCGCGGGGGAGGAGGCGGCGGGCTTGGGTTCGTTGCCCTTGCTCCCCTCGTTCTTGCGCTGCTCCCGCTTCTCGTCGTGGTTCCGGGCCTCGCCCTGCTCGGGCCGGCCCCCGCCGTCGCCCACCCCGTCGGGCTCGGCGCCCGGCTCCTCGGGGCTGTGCTGGGAGCTGGCCGTATTGGCGTGGCGCTCCTCGACCTCGTCGCCGGTGGTGGCGACGTGGACGACCGCGGGCAGGGCCGTGCCGCCGAGGATCAGCGCGGCCGCGGCGCCCACGAGGGCATGCCTGCGGCGGGTGCGCCGGGCCGGCACGGCGCGCCGGATGTGCTCCAGCGCGTCGGGAGCGGGCTCGATGTCCCCGACGGCGCCCTGCAGGAGCTGCCGGAGCGACTGTTCGTCCATGCCGCCGCCACGCTCGTCGTCGGGACCGGGCCCGTCGTAGGGGGGGCGGTTCATGCCGGAGCCTCCATGGCGACGCGGAGCGCCGCGATCCCCCGCGACCCGTACGCCTTGACCGAGCCGAGGGAGAGGCCCAGGGTCTCGGCGACCTGGGCCTCGGTCATATCGGCGAAGTAGCGGAGGACGAGGACTTCACGCTGCCGGCGTTGCAGTCCGCGCATCGCTTTGATCAATTGGTCGCGCTCCAGCTGTTCGTACGCTCCCTCTTCGGCGCTCGCCATGTCGGGCATCGGCTTGGAGAGCAGCTTCAGCCCGAGGATGCGGCGGCGGAGCGCCGAGCGGGACAGATTGACGACAGTCTGCCTCAGATAGGCGAGGGTCTTCTCCGGGTCCCGGACCCGGCCGCGTGCGGAGTGCACCCGTATGAAGGCCTCCTGGACCACGTCCTCGCAGGAGGCGGTGTCGTCGAGGAGCAGCGCGGCAAGGCCGAGCAGGGAGCGGTAGTGGGCCCTGTAGGTCTCGGTGAGGTGGTCGACTGTGGTGCCCGCTGCCATTGCTTCGTCAGCGTCCCCCCGCTGGGGCGGGAGCTGGGCGGCGGTGCGGGCGGCCGGCCAGGGAGCGATCACCGGCATGCCGCCCGACGGGTGCGAGCGCGGGCGCAGTGCGCTGCCGCCGCGCCTCGGGGCGGTTGCGATGCTGATGACCTCTGCCACGCCTGTTGGACACGCTTCCCCCCGTCAGGGTTGTACACGCGAGGCGCCGCGTCTGACGATGCGCCGCGTGACGATGCGTCATATGCCCTCATGCGTACCAGCTCTTCCTCAATGCCCCGGTTCTATTGCCGCCCTGAGAGACGGCAACAGAGACGCCCCCCGGCCGCCGGCGGTTGCAGTGGGCGGGGAGCGCATCGTCGAACACTTCATCTGCCCAGTTCAAGAGGTCTGGACCAACGACTTGATCACAGGACCTTCAAGACCTTCACCAGTTCTCCAGATTAGGGAGTGCTCAGCTCCGCCGCCACGCATTCGGCGACCTGAGCCGTGTTCAAGGCCGCCCCCTTGCGCAGATTGTCACCGCATACGAAGAAGTCGAGCGCCTTCGGGTCGTCCATCGACCGGCGCACCCGCCCCACCCAGGTGGGGTCCGTGCCCACCGCGTCGGCGGGCGTGGGGAACTCCCCCTCGGCCGGGTCGTCCACCAGCACGACCCCCGGCGCGCTCGCCAGGATCTCGTGCGCCTGCCCGACCGTGACCTCGTTCTCGAAGCGCGCGTGCACGGAGAGGGAGTGCGTGGTGATCACGGGGACCCGTACGCACGTCGCCGCCACCCGCAGGTCCGGCAGCCCCAGGATCTTGCGGGACTCGTCTCGGATCTTCAGCTCTTCGGAGGACCAGCCGCCCTCCCGCAGCGAGCCTGCCCAGGGCACCACGTTCAGCGCGAGGGGGGCCGGGAAGGGGCCCAGCGCGTCGCCGACCGCCCGGCGCACGTCGCCGGGCTGCGTACCAAGGGAGGAGCCGGCCACGGCGGCCAGCTGCGCGCGCAGCGCGTCCACGCCGGCCTTGCCCGCCCCGGAAGCCGCCTGGTACGAGGAGACGACCAGTTCGCCCAGCCCGAACTCGGCGTGCAGGGCCGCCACCGCGACGATCATCGACAGCGTGGTGCAGTTGGGCGTGGCGACGATGCCGCGCGGGCGCACCCGCGCCGCGTGCGCGTTCACCTCGGGCACCACCAGCGGCACGTCCGGATCCATCCGGAAGGCGGCGGAGTTGTCGACGACGACCGTGCCCTTGACCGTCGCGATCGGCGCCCACCGGGCCGAGACCTCGTCCGGCACATCGAACATCGCGACGTCGACGCCGTCGAAGACCTCTTCGCTCAGCGCAAGGACCTCGGTCTCCTCGCCGCGCACGGTGAGCCGGCGCCCGGCCGAGCGCGGGGAAGCGACGAGACGGATCTCGCCCCACACGTCCGCACGCTGCGAAAGGATCTCCAGCAGGACCGTGCCGACGGCGCCGGTGGCGCCGACGACGGCGAGCACCGGCTTACGGCCCGCACCGGCACCCGGGAGGGTGGCGGTACGGGCCGCGGGGCCGGCGGTCATCGCCCGGTGCCTCCGTAGACGACGGCCTCGTCGTTCTCGCTGTCCAGGCCGAAGGC
Organism: Streptomyces sp. KLMMK; assembly: GCF_036961605.1. Lineage (NCBI taxonomy): Bacteria > Bacillati > Actinomycetota > Actinomycetes > Kitasatosporales > Streptomycetaceae > Streptomyces > Streptomyces sp. KLMMK. The sequence continues at coordinate 2,599 of NZ_JBAMDC010000033.1, read as the reverse complement.
GGAGTGCACCGCCCGGACGGCCTCGTTCACGTCGTCGGCGCGGGTGACGACCGAGATGCGGATCTCGGAGGTCGAGATCAGCTCGATGTTCACCCCGGCGTTCGACAGCGCCTCGAAGAACGTCGCCGTGACGCCCGGGTTGGTCTTCATCCCGGCGCCGACGAGCGAGATCTTCGCGATCTGGTCGTCGTAGCGCAGCGAGTCGAAGCCCACGCGCTCCTTCGTCCGCTCCAGCGCCTCGACGGCCTTGCGGCCCTCGGTCTTCGGGAGGGTGAAGGAGATGTCGGTCAGGCCGGTGGACGCCGCGGAGACGTTCTGCACGACCATGTCGATGTTGATCTCGGCGTCCGCGATCGCCCGGAAGATCGTCGCGGCCTCACCCGGCTTGTCCGGCACACCGACGACCGTGACCTTGGCCTCGGAGGTGTCGTGCGCGACGCCCGAGATGATCGCCTGCTCCATCGGCTGGTCCCCTTGCGGTTCGTTGCTGACCCAGGTGCCCTGGAGCCCCGAGAAGGACGAGCGCACGTGGATCGGGATGTTGTAACGGCGTGCGTACTCGACGCAACGGTGCAGCAGCACCTTGGAACCGGAGCTCGCGAGCTCCAGCATGTCCTCGAACGAGATCCAGTCGATCTTGCGGGCCTTCTTCACCACCCGCGGGTCGGCCGTGAAGACCCCGTCGACATCGGTGTAGATCTCGCAGACCTCGGCGTTCAGCGCGGCGGCCAGGGCGACGGCGGTGGTGTCCGAGCCGCCGCGGCCCAGGGTCGTGATGTCCTTGCTGTCCTGGGACACGCCCTGGAAGCCGGCCACGATCGCGATGTTGCCGGAGTCCACGGACTGCTGGATGCGGCCCGGCGTGACGTCGATGATGCGCGCCTTGCCGTGGACCGCGTCCGTGATGACACCGGCCTGGCTGCCCGTGAAGGACTGCGCCTCGTGGCCGAGGTTTTTGATCGCCATCGCCAGCAGCGCCATGGAGATCCGCTCTCCGGCGGTCAGCAGCATGTCGAACTCACGACCGGCAGGCATCGGCGAAACCTGCTCGGCGAGATCGATCAACTCGTCCGTCGTGTCACCCATCGCGGAAACCACGACGACCACCTGGTGGCCGTTCTTCTTGGCTTCCACGATTCGCTTGGCAACCCGCTTGATGCCTTCGGCATCGGCAACGGAGGAGCCTCCGTACTTCTGCACGACAAGGCCCACGTGCGCTCCTCGCAGCTCTGTGTAATGCGGTCGGCTCAGTCTAACGAGCGGTCGGAATCAGCCATGCCGATATCGCATGGTGAGACGTGTCGACCGCGCCGTGATCGCGGACGGTGCTCCCTCGGACCGCCCGCGCTCGCTTCTTCCCTCTACGGCCCGAGCCACTCACTTTGTGAGCTGCACCATACGGGGTCCGCGGCGCGCTGCGCGTCGGCCCCCGGCTCCCGGAGCCCGTAGAGCCCGTAGAGCTCCCCCATGGCTCCCATAGCCCCCAGCCCCGGGTTGGCGGGCGACGGCCTGCGGTCGCGCGCCGTGTCGCCGCCGCGCTCTCCGCCTTCCTCCTGCTGCTCGTCGGCCCCACCCTGCGCCTGCGGGTGTGGTCCTACGGCGCCCTCGCCGCGGTGCTCCTGGCCGCCACCGCCGCGCACGTCCGCCGGTTGCGCGCCCCCGGCCGTACGGGCATGGTGCCCGCGGACTTCGCCGTCCGCCCGGCCCAGCGCAACGCGGGCCTGGTCACCATCGGCGCGGCCGTGACGCTCTACGCGTCGGTGACCCTGCTCCCGCTCGCCCTCACCGCGTCCGGCAGCACCGGCAGCGGCACCGCGGGCCTGCTCGTCGCCCCCGGCGCCCTGGGCTGGGTCGTGGGCTCGGCGCTGACGGCCCGGCTGCTGCAGCGGCACTCCGCCCGGACGACCGCGATCGGCGGCGCGTTCCTGCTGGCGCTCGGCAGCGCCGTCCTGGCCCTCTTCCCCGGTACGTCGGTCACCGGCGCCGCCGGCGCCGAGCTGCTGATCGGGGTGGGGACGGGCCTGGTGACCTCGACCGCCCTGGTCCACGTCCAGAACGCGGCCCCGGCCCATCTGATGGGCGCGCACACCTCCACGGTCACGCTCCTGCGGAATCTCGGCGCCGCCATCGGCGTCAACCTCCTGGCGACCGTGCAGACCACCGCTGCCCGCAGCCTCGACGGCCCGCACGCCGACGCCGACGCCTACCGCATCGCCTTCGCCGTCCTCACCGCCCTCGCCCTGCTGACGGCACTGGCCGCGGCCCGGCTCCGGCAGACGCGCACGGCGGGCTGATGCGCACAGCGGACTGACGCGTACGGACTGCCCAGCACAGCGCATCGAGCAGACCGGTCATGCCCCCGCGGGGAGCCGAGCACCAAGGCTCCCGGGCGGGGGCGGCACGCTTCCGGCGGAAAAACCGTCCACCAGGGCAAGAGCCCTTTCACCGAAGGAACCGCCATGACCTCACGGCCCCGCAGTCTCCTCACCCTCACCACCCCCGACAGCACCCTCCGCCGCGCGGCCGCCATCACGGCGGCCCGGCTCGCGGCGCTGCTGCCGCCCGGCTGGTACGCGGACCTGCACCTCACCTGGGACGG
>NZ_JBAMDC010000329.1:0-7367 GCF_036961605.1 Streptomyces sp. KLMMK | reverse complement strand
GGGGGCGGAGAGCGCGGCGCGGCGGGCGGCCAAGGAGGAGCGGCAGGAGCCGAAGAAGGACCCCAAGGAGGTCGAGGTCTGCGGGACGGACCCCGTGGACATCGTCACGGGTCGCATGTTCCTCCCGCAGACGGACGTCACGCTCCCCGGTGCGCTGCCGCTGGTCTTCTCCCGCCATGTGAAGTCCGGCTACGGCTGCGGCCGGTGGTTCGGCCCGTCGTGGGCGAGCACCGTGGACCAGCGGCTGGAGATCGACGACGAAGGCGTGATCTTCGTCGACGAGCATGCGCGGCTGCTGGAGTACCCGCATCCGGTTCCGGGCGTCGCCACGTATCCGGCGAAGGGCTCGCGGTGGCCGCTGACGATCGAGCCCGACGGCACGTACAGCGTGACCGAGCCGGAAACGGGTCGCACCAGGCACTTCACCCCCTACCCTCACTCCTCCGGCCTCCAGGGGGACGGCGGCCGGGCACTTCTGCACCAGCTCAGCGACCGCAACGGCCACTGGATCGCCTTCGAGTACGACGCCGACGGCACGCCGACCGCGATCGTCCACGACTCCGGCTACCGCATCCGCATCACCACGGATCCGGACGCGGGCCGCATCACCGCGCTGCACCTCGCGGACACGGAGCTGATCCGCTACGGGTACGCGGACGGCAACCTGACCGAGATCGTCAACTCGTCCGGTCAGCCGCTGCGTTTCGCGTACGACGAGCGCGGCCGGATGGCGTCGTGGACCGACCGGAACGGCACGCACTACGCGTACGAGTACGACGACCAGGACCGCTGCGTCTTCCAGTCGGGGACCGAGGGGCACATGCGCGCCACCCTCGAATACGGCAGCCCCGACCCCGGCACCGGTGTGCGCGTCACCGAGGTGACCGACGCCCTCGGCAACACCAACACCTTCACCATCAACCGGCGCTCGCAGATCGTCGCCGCCACCGACCCCACGGGCGCCACGACGCTGTCCACATGGGACCGTCACGACCGTCTCCTCTCGCGCACGGACCCCCTGGGCCACAGGACGGAGTTCCGTTACGACGAGGACGGGCGCCCGGTGTCGGTGTTCCGCCCGGACGGGCGGCAGGTCTCGGCCACGTACACCGCACTCGGCCTGCCCGAGACGACGACCGGACCGGACGGGACGCTCTGGCGCCACACGTACGACGCGGCGGGCAACCGCACGTCGACGACGGACCCGGCGGGCGCGGTGACGACGTACGCCTACGACGGCGTCGGCCACCTCACCTCGGTCACGGACGCCCTGGGCAACACCACCCGGCTCACCTGCAACAGAGCCGGCCTGCCCGTCGAGATCACCGACCCCCTGGGGGCCGTCACCAGCTACCGCCGGGACTCCTTCGGCCGCGTGACGACCGTTATCGACCCGCTCGGCTCCACGACCCGTCTCACCTGGACGGTCGAGGGCCGGCTCGCCCGCCGCATCTCCGCGGACGGTGCCGAGGAACGCTGGACGTACGACGGCGAGGGCAACTGCACGGCGTACACGGACGCGCTGGGTGGCGTGACACGCTACGAGTACGGCCCCTTCGACCTCATGGCCGCCCGGACCGGGCCGGACGGCGTACGGCACGAGTTCACGCACAACACCCGCCTCCAGCTCACCCGTGTCACCAACCCGCAGGGCCTGACCTGGGACTACGCCTACGACCCGGCGGGCCGCCCGGCCGCCGAGACGGACTTCGACGGCCGCACGCTGACGTACGCGCACGACCCGGCGGGCCGGCTCGTGTCCCGTACGAACGGGACGGGCGAGACGATCACGTACGAGCACGACGTGCTGGGGCGTGTGGTGCGGAAGGACGCGGCGGGTGCGGAGACGACGTACGTCCACGACGCGGCGGGCCGCCTGGTGGAAGCCGTGGGCCCCGACGCGACGCTCCTCTACAGCCGGGACCGCCTCGGCCGCGTCAAGTCCGAGACGACGAACGGCCGGACGCTGGCCTTCGCGTACGACGCACTCGGGAGACGCACGCACCGGGTGACGCCCGGCGGGGCGGTGAGCACGTGGACGTACGACGCGGCCGGGCGGCGCACCTCGCTGACGGCCTCGGGGCGCGTGATCGACGTCGAGCACGACGCGGCGGGCAGGGAGGTGGCCCGGCACTTCGGGGAGGGTGTAACCCTGTCGTCCGCGTGGGACGCGGTGGGCCGCCTGGTGTCACAGGGGCTGGAAGGTGCGGGCGAGTTGCTCCAGCACCGCGCCTACACCTACCGCCGCGACGGCCACCTCACCGGCATCACGGACACCACCACCGGCTCCCGCACCTTCGACCTGGACACGGCGGGGCGGGTCACCGCCGTCCACGCCCCGGGCTGGACCGAACGCTACGTCTACGACGAAGCCGGAAACCAGACCGAGGCGTCGTGGCCGGCGGCCCACCCGGGCGCCGAGGCGCAGGGCGTCCGCACATACACGGGCACGCGCATATCCCGCGCGGGCGCAATCCGCTACGAACACGACGACCAAGGCCGCGTAACCCTCCGGCAGAAGACCCGCCTCTCGCGGAAACCGGACACGTGGCGCTACGCGTGGGACGCGGAGGACCGCCTGACCGGGGTCACCACCCCGGACGGCACGCAATGGCGCTACGCGTACGACCCGTTGGGGCGCCGCATATCCAAGGAACGCCTGACGGCGACTGGTGAGGCCGCGGAACGCGTGGACTTCACGTGGGACGGCGCGACGCTGACGGAACAGACGTCGTGGTCACCGTCCCTGCCGAACCCCATAACCCTCACCTGGGACCACAACGGCCTCCACCCGATAGCCCAGACGGAACGCATATCGGCGGCCGAAGCGCCCCAAAGGGAAGTGGACCGGCGCTTCTTCGCGATCGTCACCGACCTGGTCGGCACACCCACGGAGCTGGTCGACGAAACCGGCCGAACGGCGTGGCGCACCCGCTCGACCCTCTGGGGCACGACGGCATGGTCACGCGACAGCACCACATACACCCCACTCCGCTTCCCGGGCCAATACTTCGACCCGGAAACCGGCCTCCACTACAACTACCACCGCCACTACGACCCGGAAACGGCCCGCTACACGTCCCCGGACCCGCTGGGCTTGGCTCCGGCCCCGAACCCGGCGACATATGTCCACAACCCCTACACGTGGATGGATCCACTGGGGCTCACCCCTTGCGAAATCAGCCTCTACAAGGCCCCGAGCAAGGGAACCGGGAAATATCACAACGAAAACGGGTACCTGGAAAAAGATTTTCCCGGAGGCCCACACGATCCGTACATGGACGGCAAGGCGTACTTCGCAAGACAGCGGGAGCTGGCGGAGATTTACGCCAAGCACTACGGCGAAGGTGTCATGGAAGTCAGGATACCTGCCGAGGAGTACACCAAACACTTTCAGCAATTCGAGTACCCTTACGAAGGAGGGCCTCTCACTGAAGTTCCCATACCTAACACTCACATAGAAAAGCTCAACCAGTACCCGAGAGAGTGGCACCAGTGATCGATGACCTTGCTTGGCTCACAGCCAAGGAAAAATTCCCCGTCGGCTTGAGCGTCCAAGTAACGGTCGACGTCGTCAAGCCATTTGGATTCTTCGTGACGATTCCCGGATGCCCGGCAACGGCCGTCGTGGATGCGATTTCCTACAAGCCTCATGGAGTTACCGTAGAGCCCGCGCTATGGCCGGAAATCGGGACAACCCTTGAGGCAACTGTCGCAGACCATGCAGAGCATAACCGGCAAATCAAACTCAGGGTCGACGTAAGAAAATGAGAAACAGCCTTAGGTCGAAGTCACTAGACGATCCGACCAGTCGCGAGCGGCCCGGCCAGCCCATGGCTCAACATCCCCTGGCTTCCGCTGCACCGAAACCACCGAAGTGAGCCTTCAGGTCTGAACATGTAGCGGCTGCTGCTGCTGCGACGACCTCAGCGCAGCCCTGCCCGCATAGGGCTAGCCCCAACCCCACCTGGCCAGTTGTCCCCATGGCCAGCCGATGCCCCGTCAGTCAGCCTTGGCCTCATGAGATCCCATACCCGTACCGGCATCCTCCTGGCCCTGTCCGTCGCCGCCTGTGCCGGTGCTCTCACCGTCCCTGCTCAGGCGGCGGCCGCCGTGCCGGGGTCCGGCGCCCTGGACTGGCGGACCTGTGGCGCCAAGGGCAGTGCCCCCGGATCCGAGTGCGCCTCGCTTCCCGTTCCGCTCGATTACCGGAAGCCTTCCGGGCCGACCGTCGACATCGCTGTCTCCCGGCTTCGTTCGGACCGGCCCGGGGCCCGGCGGGGCACGCTCTTGCTCATAGCGGGTGGTCCGGGCGGGTCCGGGGTGGAGGCCGTGGCGCGGGAGGGGGAGAAGGTACGTCAGGCCACCCAGGGGTCCTACGACGTCGTGGGGATTGATCCGCGGGGTGTGGGGGGCAGTACTGCAGCCGACTGCGGGATCGCCGAGGACGACCGGCAGCTGGTTGAATTCCGGGCCTGGCCGCGGCCGGACGGGGACATCTCGGAGGGCGTGGCCCGGGCCCGGCGCATCGCCGAGGCGTGTGCTCGCAACGGCGGCGACGTCGTGCGCAGCCTGACGACGCGCAACGAGGCCCGGGACATCGACAGCTTCCGCAGGGCGCTGGGTGAGAAGAAGCTGTCCGCCGTAGGCGTGTCCTACGGGACATACGTCGGCGCCGTCTACGCGCAGATGTTCCCCGAGCGCACGGACCGCTGGGTGCTCGACAGCAGCCTCGATCCCGACCCTTCCCGGGTCGGGCGCGGCTGGCTGGCCGGCATGGCGCCCGGCGCGGAGGAGAGCCTTCCCGACTTCGCCCGGTGGGCCACCGACCCCGCTCGCGGCAAGGACCGGCTCGCCGAGCGCCCCGAGGACGTCCGCCCCGTGTTCCTCACCCTCGCCTCCGAGCTCGACCGCAAGCCGCGCACCTTCAAGGACACCGGCCACCGGCTGACCGGCAACGCCCTGCGGCAGTCCCTGCAGTTGAGCCTCTACGACCCTGACCGCTATCCCCAGGCCGCCGCGCTCATCCGGGCCGCCCGCAGCGGCGGTGACAGCCCGCTCACCGTCCCCGACCCGTTCCCCGACCCGCTGCCGCAGCGCGATGCCGCCGTGTTCGCCGGCGTCGTCTGCAACGACGCGAGCTGGTCGCGCGACGTCTCCTCGTACGAGCGGGCCGTGGCCGCCGACCGCGCCCGGTACCCGCTCACGGCCGGCATGCCGGCGAGCATCACGCCGTGCGCGTTCTGGAAGGGCGAGCCCGCGGAGAAGCCCACCCGCATCACGTCCCGCGGGCCGTCCAACATCCTCATGGTCCAGAACCTGCGCGACCCGGCGACCCCGTACCGCGGGGCCCTGAAGATGCGCGCGGCGCTCGGTGACCGCGCCCGGCTCGTCTCGGTGGACGCGGGCGGGCACGGCGTGTGGCTCGACACCGGCAACGCGTGCAGCGATCGTGCCGTCAGCCGGTTCCTCGTCACCGGGCAGCGGCCCGCCGGGGACGTCCTCTGCACGGCAGAGGGGCAGCGCTCCCAGTAGGCCGGAGCCGAGCGCCGGGACCGCGGTCAGAACAGCTGCTGCTGTCCGTCCGTCGGGGGCTCCTCCGGGTCGAACAGGCGCGGCTCCGTCGCCAGCAGCGGGGCCGAGCGGCGCGAGCCCGGGCAGGAGACCAGCTCGTACGAGAAGGCGGGGCGGCGGCCCGGCGGGTCGTGACGGGCGTAGCGGCCGCCGACGACGGCGATCTCGCGAGTGCATACGGGGCAGGCGCGGCGGGGAGCGGACATACCCTCCAGTGTCTCCTACGGAGCGCAGTGGTCGGTCAGAAGACGTCCGCCGGGACGTGCGTCCCCCACACCCCCCGCAGCGCGTTGCACACCTCCCCGACCGTCGCCCGCGCCCGCAGGGCGTCCTTCAGCGGATACAGGACGTTGTCCGTCCCGGCGGCGGCCTTGCGCAGGGCCGCCAGCGCCGTCTCCACCGCCCGGCCGTCGCGCTCCTCCCGCAGCCGCGCGAGGCGCTCCCGCTGCCGGGCCTCGATGGCCGGGTCGACGCGCAGCGGCTCGTACGGCTCCTCCTCGTCGAGCCGGAAGCGGTTGACGCCGACGACGACGCGCTCGCCGCTGTCGGTCTCCTGCGCGATGCGGTACGCGTTGCGCTCGATCTCGGCCTTCTGGAAGCCCTGTTCGATGGCGGCGACCGCCCCGCCGCGGTCCTCCACCCGGCCCATGAGGTCCACGGCCGCCTCTTCAACCGCGTCGGTGAGGGATTCGACGGCGTACGAGCCGGCGAAGGGGTCCACCGTCGCGGTCACGTCCGTCTCGTAGGCGAGGACCTGCTGCGTGCGCAGCGCCAGCCGGGCGGCCTTGTCCGTCGGCAGGGCGATGGCCTCGTCGAAGGAGTTGGTGTGCAGGGACTGGGTGCCGCCGAGGACGGCGGCGAGGCCCTGGACGGCGACGCGCACCAGGTTCACCTCCGGCTGCTGCGCCGTGAGCTGGACACCCGCGGTCTGGGTGTGGAAGCGCAGCATCTGCGACTTGGGGTCGCGGGCGCCGAACGTCTCCTTCATCACGCGCGCCCAGACCCTCCTGGCCGCCCGGAACTTGGCGACCTCCTCCAGCAGCGTCGTGCGCGAGACGAAGAAGAAGCTCAGCCGCGGGGCGAAGCGGTCGACGTCCATCCCCGCGGCGACGGCCGTGCGCACGTACTCGATGCCGTTGGCGAGGGTGAAGGCGATCTCCTGCACGGGCGAGGCGCCGGCCTCGGCCATGTGGTAGCCGGAGATCGAGATCATGTTCCACTTGGGGAGCTCGGCGCCGCAGTACGCGAAGGTGTCGGCGACCAGCCGCAGCGAGGGCTTCGGCGGGAAGATGTAGGTGCCGCGCGCGATGTACTCCTTGAGGACGTCGTTCTGGACGGTCCCCGTGAGCCGGTCCGCCGGGACGCCCTGTTCCTCGCCGACGAGCTGGTACATCAGCAGCAGCAGCGCGGCGGGGGCGTTGATGGTCATCGACGTGGAGACCTCGCCGAGCGGGATGCCGTCGAAGAGCACCCGCATGTCCTCGACGGAGTCCACGGCGACGCCCACCTTGCCGACCTCGCCGCCGGCCACGTCCGCGTCGGAGTCGTGGCCCATCTGCGTGGGCAGGTCGAAGGCGACGGACAGGCCGGTGGTGCCGTGGGCGATGAGCTGCCGGTAGCGGGCGTTGGACTCGGCGGCGGTGCCGAAGCCCGCGTACTGGCGCATCGTCCAGGGCCGGCCGGTGTACATCGTGGGGTACACGCCCCGCGTGAAGGGGTATGCGCCGGGCTCGCCGAGCCGCTCCGCGGGATCCCAGCCGTCGAGGTCGCCGGGTCCGTAGACGGGCCGGACG
>NZ_JBAMDC010000328.1:0-7403 GCF_036961605.1 Streptomyces sp. KLMMK | reverse complement strand
CCGGGGCCCGGGGGCGGCGGGGCGAGGGCGGCGAGCTGGTCGGCCGTCGAGCGGTAGTCGACCGCGCCCTGCGTCATCCGCATGTACGCCTCCTCCAGCGAGGCCTGGTGCGGCGAGAGCTCCCAGAGGCGGACGTCCGCCCCGTGGGCGACGTCGCTGATCCGCGGCAGCGGCAGACCGGTGACGCGCAGGCCGCCGTCCGGCTCGGACAGCACCTGGCCGCCGGCCTCGACGAGGGCGGCCATGAGCTTCTCGCGGCTCGCCGGCTCCGTCTCCGGCGTACGCACGCGCGCGAAGTCCGCGGAGTTCGCGGATATGAAGTCCTTGACGCTCATGTCGGCCATGAGCTGGCCGCGCCCGATGACGATCAGGTGGTCGGCGGTCAGCGCCATCTCGCTCATCAGGTGCGAGGAGACGAAGACCGTCCGGCCCTCGGCCGCGAGCTGCTTCATCAGGTTGCGGACCCAGAGGATGCCCTCGGGGTCGAGGCCGTTGACCGGCTCGTCGAAGAGCAGCACCTGCGGGTCGCCGAGCAGCGCGGCGGCGATGCCGAGGCGCTGGCCCATGCCGAGCGAGAAGCCCTTGGAGCGCCGCTTGGCGACGTCCTGCAGGCCGACGACGCCGAGGACCTCGTCCACCCGGCGGGCCGGGATGCCACCGAGCTGCGCGAGGGAGAGCAGGTGGTGGTAGGCGCTGCGCCCGCCGTGCACGGCCTTCGCGTCGAGCAGCGCGCCGACCTGGCGCGGAGCGTTGGGGAGGCTGCGGAAGGGGTGGCCGCCGATGGTCACGTGCCCGGATGTGGGCTGGTCCAGTCCCAGGATCATGCGCATGGTCGTGGACTTGCCTGATCCGTTCGGACCCAGGAAGCCGGTGACGGCCCCGGGCCGCACCTGGAACGACAGATTGTGTACGGCCGTCTTGGCGCCGTAGCGCTTTGTCAGACCGACTGCCTCGATCATTCTCCGCCCCTCGCGAGCTCGTTTGGGCGTAAGGCCCCGTAAGGGTTAGGAGCATAACGAGGAGCTGACGGTTCCCGTTACCCGCGATTAGCTGCGCGGGGTGGGGAGCGCCTGGTGGGGGCGGTCGCCGGGCTGATCACCGGCCCGGTCACCGGGCTGGTCGCCGGTCCGGTGACCGCCCGGGCCCTCGCCCAGCGACAGGCCTTCGGGGAGCACCCAGCCCTCCCTCCGGAAGACCGCCCGCCCCTCGGCCCGCACCGCCTCGTCCGCCCGCGCCCGGGCGACCCAGTCCTCGGGGCCCGGCCCGAGCAGCTCGCGCAGGGCCTGCGAGGCGGCCAGCAGCGCGCTCAGCAGGCCGCGCTGGTCGCCCCCGCCCGCGCGAGGCCCACCGCCGCCCGGGCCGGCCAGGACGCCGTGCAGGCTCACGTAGAGATGTGCGCCGCCGAGCCGGTACCCCGAGGGCAGCGTCATCGGGAAGTCCCCGCCCGGCACCCACACCCGCCGGTAGTTGAATTCGCTCTCGTCGACGACGGCCAGCTGCGCGTCGTCCAGCCAGCCGGCCACGAGGGTGCGCCGGGCCGCCGGGTCGGCGTAGGGCGCCGCGGCCACGTAGCCGTGCCGCCCGATGTGCGCGGAGCACCCGACCCCGATGCCGTGCACCTCCACGGGCGCCATCGGCACTGTGGCCCCCGGGCCGCGCCGGGTGAGCTTGTGGTGCAGCTGGGCGGGGGAGGCGTTGGACCCCACGGCGAGCACGGGGTGCCGCGACCGGACGCGTGCCGCGCTCATCCGGTCGAGGAAGGCGTCGAGGCCCGGCTCCGCCTCTCCCATCCCCGTCACCACCGGCCACTCGCCCGGCGGCCCCGCCTCCGGCCGCAGCGGCAGCAGTTCGCCGCCCGTCAGCAGGGCCGGCTCCCCGACCGGGCGCCCGGGATACGTCAGCGGCAGCTCGGCGGGGGCACCGTCGAGCCCGAGGGCCCGCAGACTCCGATCGGCCAAGGCGGCTCCTCCCGGACGACACGGTCACCGGGGCCGGAGCGCCCGCCGTGATCCACCGGCAAGGCGCTACGCGTCCCGCCGCTTCAGTACGACGTACCCGCCGGCCAGCGCCGCCGCCACCCACAGCACCATGATCGTGAAGCCGCCCCACGGCCCGTACGGGGCGTCGTCGAACGACACCACCTGCATGACCTTGTGACCGGCCTGGTCGGGCAGGTATTGCCCGACCTTCTTCGTCGCCTCCACCGCGCCCAGAATGCTGGAGATGATGAAGAAGAACGGCATCAGAATGCCGAGCGAGAGCATGGGGCTGCGCAGCATCGCCGCGATCCCCATGGAGAACACCGCGATCAGCGTCATATAGAGGCCGCCGCCGATCACCGCCCGCAGGACTCCCGCAGCGTCGATCGAGGTCCGGTGACTGCCGAGCATCGACTGGCCGACGAAGAAGGAGACAAAGCTGGTCAGCATAGCGATGACGAACGCGATCAGCGTGGCGACCGCGATCTTGCTGAAGAGGAACGTACCCCGCTGCGGAACCGCCGCCAGTGAAGTGCGGATCATTCCCGTGCTGTATTCATTGGACACCACCAGCACCCCGAAAACGATCATGGCGAGCTGGCCGAGTCCCATTCCCGCGAAACTCGTAAAGGTCGGGTCGAAATTCACCCGCTCCTGCACCGGCATACGCTCGAAGTTACTGCTGGAGAAGGCGCTGATCAGCGCGCCGAGCGCAACGGTGACCACGAGCGCGAGACCGAGCGTCCACACCGTGGAGCGGACGGATTTGATCTTCGTCCATTCCGATTGCAGGACCTGCCCCACCACCGCCATCGTCAGGACCCCTTCTTCCGCCAGTCGGCTCCCCACCCGCCGCCGGCCGGCGGCGCGGGGCCACCCGCATCCGCGGTCGGCGCGCTGTGCGCGTGGTACTCCACCGACTCGGCGGTCAGCTGCATGAAGGCCTCCTCCAGGGACGCCCGCTGGGGGCTCAGCTCGTGCAGGACGAGCTGGTGCCGCGCGGCGAGCTCGCCCAGCCGGGCCGCCTCCGTGCCGTCGACCTCCAGGTGGCCGTCCTGCGTGGTCACGGCAGTGACCCCGGCGCCGGCCAGCACGTCCAGCAGCCGCTCGGTCTCGGGGGAGCGCAGCCGTACGTACGACCGCGAGTTGCGGGCGATGAAGTCCGCCATCGAGGTGTCGGCGAGCAGCCGGCCCTGGCCGATGACGATCAGGTGCTCGGCGGTCAGCGCCATCTCGCTCATCAGGTGCGAGGAGACGAAGACCGTACGCCCCTGGGAGGCGAGGTTCTTCATCAGATTGCGGATCCAGTGGATGCCCTCGGGGTCCAGCCCGTTGACGGGCTCGTCGAACATCAGGATCTGCGGGTCGCCGAGCAGCGCGGCGGCGATGCCCAGGCGCTGCCCCATGCCGAGCGAGAAGCCCTTGGAGCGCTTTCCGGCCACCGAGGCCAGGCCGACCGTGTCCAGAACCTCACGGACGCGGGAGCGCGGGATACCGTTGCTCTGCGCCAGGCACAGCAGGTGGTTGTAGGCGCTGCGGCCGCCGTGCATGGCCTTGGCGTCCAGCAGGGCGCCGACGGTCCGCAGCGGGTCCTTCAGCTGCCGGTAGTGCTGCCCGTCGATGAGGACCGTGCCGGCGGTGGGGTTGTCCAGGTCGAGCATCATCCGCATCGTCGTGGACTTGCCCGCGCCGTTGGGGCCCAGGAAGCCGGTGACGATCCCGGGGCGGATGGTGCAGGTGAGGCCGTCGACGGCGAGCTTCTCGCCGTAGCGCTTGGTCAGGCCCTGCAGCTCGATCATTCAGCCACGGTAAGGGGGGCCGGCACACCCTGCCACCGGTAGCGGGCCGTCCGGGGGAGCGGCCCGGGGCGCCGGGAGGGCGACCGCTGCCCCGTGCGCCCGCTCAAGCGGCGCACAGGGCAGGACGGGTGTCCCGGAAGGTCAGCGGCCCTGGGCTCAGCGGCTCTGCTGGGCCGGGACGCCGCGGGAGATCGGCTCGTCGTCGCCGGGGACGCCGGCCGCGGCGACGGCGGCGCCGGTCAGCGTGGCCAGCATCTCGCGGACGTTGGTCAGCTGGGCGTTGATGCTGTCGCGGCGGTTGGTGAGCGCGGCGAGCTCGCGCTCGGACTCGCTGCGGATGCGGTCCGCCTTGGCGTTGGCGTCGGCCACGATGTCCTCGGCCTGGCGCTGGGCGGTCTCCACCGTCTGGCGGGCGCGGCGCTCGGCGTCCGTGCGCAGCTTCTCCGCCTCCAGGCGCAGCTGCTCCGCGCGGTGCTCGATCTCCGCCAGCCGCTTCTCCGCCTTGGCCTGGCGGGAGGCCAGGTCGCGCTCGGACTGCTCACGCCGCTTGGCCAGGTTGGTCTCGAAGTCGGCGGCGGCCTGGGCCGCCTTGGCGCGGGTCTCCTCGAAGAGGGCGTCCGCCTCCTCGCGCTTGGACTGGGCGTCCTTCTGGGCCTCCGCCCGCAGCTGGGCGGAGTCGCCCTTGGCCTTCTCGACGATGCGCGCGCCCTCGTCCTCCGCCTTCGCCTTGCGGTCGGCGGCGAACGACTCGGCGTCGTTGCGCACCTGCTGGGCGGCGGACTCGGCAAGCTCGCGGTGCTGCTCGGCGGCGCGCCGGGCCTCCTCACGCAGATCCTTGGCCTCTTCCTCGGCCAGCCGAAGGATCTTCTCGACCCTCGCCCCCAGACCCGCATAGGACGGCTCGGCGTCATTGACCTGGGCCTGAGCATTCTGCGTCTCGAGGTGCAGCTCCTCGATGCGCTTTTCCAGAGAGGTGATGCGTGCCAGTGCGCTGTCTCGGTCGGCGACGAGCTTGGTAATGCGGTCGTCCACCTGGCCGCGGTCGTATCCACGCCGCACAAGCTCGAAGCCGAAGGGGGAGGAAGTGTCACTCATGGGGTTCCTGTCATAAGAGACCGGTGAGGTGATAGAGGGAATCCTAGGGGTGCGAGCGGCGTGTCATCAGGTGAATGGTTGGCAGATCTGGAGAATGTCCCCCCGTTTGAGTGGCTACTTCTGTGACTGCTTGCCACCCGAACGAGTAGCACCGGCACCCGCCGCTGCCTTCACCCCGCCATCCTTGGCGCTTCCGGCCCCCGGGGCCTCAAAAGATTCCAACGCCTCCAACACGTCCTGGACACGGGAAATCTCGGCCTGAATGTCCTCGCGACGGCGCACCAGGACCTCCAACTCCCGCTTTCCCTCCTCGACAAGGCGCTTGGCCTCCTCCGCACCCTCGGTGCGCAGGCGCTCCGACTCCCGTACGGCGGCGGCCTTCTTCTGCTCGGCCTCCTTGAGCAGCCCCTCCACCTTCTTCACCGCGGCGATCCGCACCTTGCTGGCCTCGCTGCTCGCGTCGGACAGCAGCTTCTTCGCCTTCTCCTCGGCCTCCTCGAGCTGCTCGGTCGCGGCCGCGACGAGCTTGTCGCAGCGCTCGCCCGCCGACTGCATCGCCTCGGCGGCCTCGCGGCGCGCCCGGCCGTGCAGCTCCTCGACCTCGCTCTCGACGCGCGAGCGCAGCTCGTCGGCGCGCTCCCTTATCGCGGTGGCGTCCCCGCGCGCCTCGGCGAGCAGCGTGTCCGCGTCCGTACGGGCCTGCTCGACCAGGGCGTTGCCCTCGCCGGTGGCCTCCGTGACGATCCGCTCGGCCTCGCGGCGGGCCACGCCCACCATCGTGTCGGCCTGCTCCTCGGCGGCCGCGGCCGTGCGCAGCGCCTCCTCCTGCGCCTTGGCGATCAGGGCGTCCGCCTGCTCGCCCGCGTCGGCCAGCCGCTTGGCGGCGGCATCGCGCGCGTCGTCGACGGTCTGCTCGCCCTCGGCACGCGCCTCGGCGCGCAGCCGCTCCGCCTCCTGGACGGCGTCGGCCTTGATGCGTGCGGAGTCCGCGCGCGTGCTGTTGGCGTTCTCCTGCGCGGCGGCCAGCGCCTCGGAGGCCTCCAGGGCCATCCGCTCGGCCTCCGCCGTCGCCTCGGCGACGAGGGTGTCGGCCTGCTCGGCGGCCTCCGTGCGGCGGGCGTTCGCCGCCTCCCGGGCCTCGTCGAGGACCCGGGCGGCGTCGGTGCGCAGCCGCTCGGACTCGGCGTCCGCCTCGGCGAGCGTGCGCTCGGCCTTCCCGGCGGCCTCCGTGCGGACGGCCTCGGCGGCCTCGCGGGCCTCCTCGCCCGTACGGGCCGCCTCGCGGCGCGCGGTCTCCACCGTCTCGGCGGCCTCGGCCCGCAGCTTCTCCGCCTCGGACGTGGCCTCGGCGATCAGCTCGTCGGCCTGGGCGGCCGCCTCCGTACGGCGCCGGCCGGCGGCCTCGCGGGCCTCGTCGACGATGCGGTCCGCCTCGGCCTGCGCCCCGGAGGTGAGCTCCTCGGCCTCGCGGATGATCCGCTCGGCCTCGGCGTGGCCCTCGGAGCGCATCCGGTTCGCGTCCTCGCGGGCCTCGGCGCGCGCCCGCGCCGCGTCCTGCTCGGCCGACGCCAGGGCGTCGGACGCGTCGGTGCGCATCTGCTTGGAGCGGGCGGACGCCTCCGCGACCGTGCGCTCCGCGTCGGCCTTCGCCTTGGCGAGGAGCGCCGCGGCGGCCTCCTCGGCCTCGCCGCGGTGCTTCTCGGCGTCCTCGCGGGCCTCCGTGACCGTCCGCTCGGCCTCGGCGCGCAGCCGGGCGGCCTCCTCGGCCGCCTCCGCCTGCTGTGCCTCCGCCGACTCGCGGGCCTCCTCCAGGACGGACGTGGCCTCGGCGACGAGCCGCTCGGCCTCCGACGTGGCCTCCGCCATCAGCGCGTCGGCCTGCTCGGCGGCCTCGGAGCGGCGCGCGGCGGCCGCGGCCCGCGCCTCGTCGGCGGTGGCCGCGGCGTCCTGCTGGGCCTTCTCGACCGTCTCCTCGGCCTCCGCGATCAGCTTCTCCGCCTCGGCCATGGCCTCGGAGAGCAGCTCGTCGGCCTGCACGCCCGCCTCGGCGAGCTTGGCGTGGGCGCTGTCGGTGGCGTCCTCCAGCGTGCGGGCGGCCTCCGCCTCCAGGCGCTGACCCTCCGTGATCGCCTCGGCGACCTTCCGCTCGGCGAGCGCCTCGGCGGCCTCCGCCGCGGCCTGCGCCTCGGCGCGGATCCGTGCCGCGTCCTCACCGGCGCGCTCGCGCTCGGCGTACGCGTCGGTCCGGACCCGGTCGGCCTCCTCCTGGGCCTCGGTGAGCGTGCGCTCCGCGTTGTGCTCGGCGGCCGAGCGCAGCCCGGCGATCTCCTCCTCGGCCAGCTCGTGCAGCCCGGCGACCGCGTCGCGCACCTGCTGGGCGGTCGCCTCGGCGGCCGACACCAGCTCGTTGGCGCGCGCCTCGGCCTCCCCGACCAGGCGCTGGGCCTCCTCCTGCGCCTCCGCGACCCGCTTGCGCGCCGAAGCCAGCAGCTCCTCGCTCTGCTCGCGCGCCGCCTCGCGCTCGGCCTGC
>NZ_JBAMDC010000327.1:0-7406 GCF_036961605.1 Streptomyces sp. KLMMK | reverse complement strand
GCGAGGTGGCCGTGCACCGAGCGACGCGTCGCCGGGCCGGCCCCGGCGTGCACGGCGGCACGGATCAGCGGGTGCCGGAAGCGGACTTCGGCAGGCCGGATCTCGACGACACCGGCTGCCTCGGCGGCGTACAGCGCATCGGGGGACACCCCGAGCCGCTCCCCGGCCGCCCGTATCAGCCGGACGTCACCGCGCCCCTCCAGCGCGGCGGCGAGCAGGACGAGCCGGGTGTCCTCGGGCAGCCGCGTGATCTGCTCCCCGTAGACGCCGGCCATGCCGTCGCCCAGGGGCAGCGGGTCGGGCAGCGGCGCCCGGCCCGTCAGCTGCTCGGCGGTCAGCAGACCGGCCGTCTCCCGCAGGGCCAGCGGATTCCCCCCGGTCGCCGCGGTCAGGACCTCCACCACAGCAGGCGCCGGCTCGGCCTCCGCACACGCCGACAGCACCTCGCGCGCACCCTGGGCGTCCAGCCCCGCCAGGTCCACGGCGGGCAGGGTGCGCAGCGCCTGCCTGGCCCCGGGGGTGTCACGCGTACCGATCAGCAGTCCCGCCGCCTCAACCCCGAGCCGCCGGGCGGCGAACAGCAGAGCGTCAGCGGAGGCTTGGTCGACCCACTGGAAATCGTCGACGACACACACCAGGCCCCCGGGCGCCGCCGCCTCCACCAGGAGGGACAGCACCCCGGCCGCCACCAGGAACCGGTCCTGGGCGGCCGCAGGCTCAGCCAGCCCCAGAGCCGCGCGGACGGCGTCCCGCTGCGCGCCGGGCAGCGTACCGGCCAGCCCGATCACCGGGCGCAGCAGCTGGTGCAACGCGGCGAAGGCCATACCGGACTCGGGCTCCGCACCGGTCGCCGTCAGCACCCGCGCGGGAGCGGCGCGCCGGGCGGCGTACTGCAAGAGCGTCGACTTCCCGGCCCCGGGCTCACCGCGCAGCACCAGGACCCGGCCGGCGCCGGAGCGCACCTCCGCCAGGAACTCCTCGATCGCCTCGAGTTCGCCCTCGCGCCCGCTGATCCGCTCGACCGCCATGCTGTGCCCGTGCCCCCGTGAACGCCGCAAGGACGGCCCCATGCCGCCCTCCCTTTCGGCGCGGCCGACTGTACCTCCCCGGCCCTTCAGGCCATTTCCCCAGGTCACACCCCAGACTCACCCCCGTCGCTCCACCGCACGGAAGGCCCCCGGTCCGGAAGTGGTAACTGATGCCCGCTGTGATGGCGTACGGTAGGCACTGCCGACGCGGGGTGGAGCAGCTCGGTAGCTCGCTGGGCTCATAACCCAGAGGTCGCAGGTTCAAATCCTGTCCCCGCTACCACGGAAAGGGACCCGGATCCATTTGGATCCGGGTCCCTTTTGCCGGGACGTCAGGTGAACCCGGGTAGGACAGAGGTACGGGGCCACTGCCGTGTCCGAGTGTCCGCGTGTCCGCCGGATCCACGGTGAAGGTGACGGGGCTGGTGTCCCCGTATCGCGCGGTGAACGTGAGCTCGACGGAGCCGGCGCCCTGACAGTCGGCCGTGAGGGTGAAGGGCCTGTCAGGAATCACTCCGCCGGTCACCGCTCCCCCCTCACCCACCCAGTCCGGAATCCAGATCAGCCCTTCCGCCCCCGGGTAGGGCAGCACTTCACCGTCCCCCGGGCCCCAGATCGTCGCCGTACCGGAGTGCGGACACATGAGTACGGATCCTCACTTGCGGTGCAACCGCGGTGGCCAGGCCGGGAGCCGCAGGCCAGGCCGAAGGCCATAGGGCCGACCGACGGGCGCAGGGCCATGGCGGTGGTGTGCGGCGCCGAGGAAGTTGCGTTCAACCCGGGTTGAGTTGGGAGGGTCACGTTTCACCGGCCGTCCGCGATCAGGGACGGCGTCTGTGGAGGTGAAGCGTGAGCGAAATATCGACCATTCCCCTGCCCTTTCCCTTTCCCCTGCCCCTGCCCCTGACCTTGACCGAAGCCGGGCAGGCGTTGCGGGACGGGAGCGTGACCAGCGTCGGGTTGACCGAGGCCGCCGTCGCCGCGGCCGAGCGCGCCGACGGGTCGCTCGGGGTGTACGTGACGCGGTTCGTCGAGCAGGCGCGGGCGGCGGCCCGCCGCGCCGACGAGGAGTTGGCGCGCGGCCTCGACCGCGGGCCGCTGCACGGGATCCCGTTCGGAGTCAAGGACACCATCGCGGTGGCGGACGGACCGACCACCGCGCAGAGCCTGGTCCACGACCGGGACTGGTGGGCCGGGCGGGACGCCCCGGTGGTGGCCCGGCTGCGGGCTGCCGGGGCAGTGATCACCGGGAAGACGACTGCGATGGAGTTCGGCTGCGGGCTGCCGGAAGAAGACAAGCCCTTCCCATTGCCGCGCAATCCGTGGCGGAGCGAGTCCTGGGCCGGCGGCTCCAGTTCGGGCTCGGCCAGCGGTGTCGTGGCAGGGATGTTCCTGGCCGGGCTCGGCAGCGACACCGGGGGCAGCATCCGGATGCCCGCCGCGTTCTGCGGGGTCAGCGGGCTGATGCCGACGTACGGGCGGGTGCCCGTGGCCGGGTGCGTGCCGCTGGCGTACAGCCTCGACCGGGTCGGCCCGCTCGCCCGGAGTGCCAGGGACTGCGCGGCGGTGCTCGGCGTCATCGCCGGAGAGCACGACGGCGCCGGCGCCTCCGTCCATGCCTCCGTCGGCGCCTCCTTCCACGCTTCCTTGGACGACACCGGGTCCGGCGAGGGCCTGGACGGACTGCGGATCGGTGTCGTACGGGAACACCACCTTCCCGCGGACGGCGATCCGTCGCTGCCCGGCACGTTCGACGAGGCCGTGTCGGTGCTCGCCGGACTCGGCGCCGTCCCGGTGGAGAGCCGGCTGCCCTACTGGCAGGAGATGATCACCGCGACGTTCGTGACCGCGGCCGGCGAGGGTCTCGCCCACCACCGCACCGCACTGTCCCGGCATTGGGACGACTACGGGGTGGCCGCGCGCGGCCTGCTTGCCACGGGCGCGCTGATATCAGCCGCGGACTACGTCCAGGCGCAGCGGGTGCGCACGGTGGCGCAGCGGGCCGTGGACGCGCTGTTCGCGGATGTCGACGTGATCGTGTGCCCGACCGCGTCGGTCGGGGCGCCGCCGTTCGCCGCGCTGGCCGACGAGGCGGGGCACCAGGACCACGCGGGCGTGTTCGGGAGGATCTACACCCCGTACTGGAATCCGTTGGCCAACCCCGTCCTCGCGGTGCCCATGGGCCGCACGGCGACGGGCCTTCCCCTGTCGATGCAGATCGCGGGCCCGGTGGCGGGCGAGGCGGCGATCCTGCGGGTCGGGGATGTCTTCCAGCAGCACACCGACTGGCATCGCCGTATCCCTGATCCGTCGGCGGCCGCGGCACCGCATGCACGCGCCGCCACAGGATGCGGGGAGCGCCACACGCACGTGCCGCTGCTGACGCGCAGGCCAGCACACAAAAAGTGCGGCGCCGCGGACACCGAGGACACCACACGACCCACACGCCCCGACGGGCCTGGAGGGCAGCCTACGAGCGACGGACGTGGAGGGCAGCGTACGAGCGGGCCGAGTGAAGGAACCGCCACGCAGCCCGACGCGGCTGTCAGGGTGCGGAGCCTGCTGGCCGCCGCCGGGCTGCCCGCAGGCGAGCGGGAGATCACCGGATTCGAGGCGGCGTACACCGCCCAGCGCCCTGCCGTCGACGGACTGTTCGCCGTCCCGGCGGCGGGCGACGCCCGGCCCGTTCTGCGCCCGGACGTCACTGTCCGGCCGGACGACGAGGAGCCCGCATGAATACGCGACCGGAGACGGAGCCCGCTGTGGAAGGAGGCGCGGAAGCAGGGACGGACCGGCCCGCGGAGCGACATGAGCAGCGTACGCGCCGTGCGGGCAGTACCCGCCATGCCGGCAGCACCCGCCGTGCCGGCAGCACCCGCCGTGCCGGCAGCACCCGCCGTGCCCGTGGAGGCGAACGGCTGGTGATGGGCCTGGCCTGTGCCGGGTCGTTCGTTGTCGTCCTGGACGCCACCATCGTGTCGGTGACGCTGCCCGCCATCCGGGCCGCCCTCGGCTTCTCGCCGGCAGCCTTGCCCTGGGTTGCCAACGCCTACACCCTCGCCTTTGCGGGCTTCCTGCTGCTCGGCGGCCGGTGCGCGGACGTGTTCGGCCACCGGGCGACGCTGCTGACCGGGACGGCGCTCTTCACTGCCGGGATGGTCGCCTGCGGCTTCGCGGTGACAGCGGACGGGCTGCTGGCCGCGAGGGCCGTGCAGGGGCTCGGTGGGGCCTTGCTGATGCCGGTGACGCTGTCGCTGCTGACCACGACGTTCACCGAACCCGACCGGCGGGCACGGGCGCTGAGCACGTGGAGCGCGGTCGGGGCGGTCGGTGCCGCGTCCGGGCCGGTGGTCGGCGGCGTCCTCATCCAGTGGGCCGGGTGGCGCTGGGTGTTCTTCGTGACCGTCCCGATCGGGGTGCTGTGCCTGGCCGGCGCCGCGCGCGGGCTGCCGCGGCACGACCGCGCCGGCCGGCCGTCTCTCGATGTCGTGGGGGCCGGGCTGGCCACGGCCGGGCTGACGGGCGTGGTGTACGCGGTGATGCGTGCCGCCGTCGCGGGATGGACGAGCCCGCAGGTCGCGGGCCCGCTGGCCGGCGGGGTCGTGCTGCTGGTGATTCTTGTGCTGCATCAGGCGCGGTGGGCCCGGCAGCCGCTGCTGGCGCTCGGCCTCTTCCGGCTTCGCGCGGTGAGCAGCGGCAACGTGGTGATGCTGCTGCTCGGCCTGGGCTTCTTCGCCAGCCCCATCCTGTTGTCGCTGTACCTGCAGGACGTGCACGGCTGGTCGCCGCTGCGCGCCGGGCTCGGCTACCTGCCGGTCGGGGCGGCGATGTTCGCCGGTGCCCGGGCGGCCGGGGCGTTGACGCTACGCTTCGGGCCGCGCCGGACGGCCGTGGTGTGCTGTCTGCTGGGCGCGGCCGGCTTCGCAGGTGTGGCGGCGTCGCTGGGCGCGGGCGGTGCCTACCTGCTGACGGTGGTGGTCTCCGGCGTGGTGTTCGGGTTCGGAACGGCCGCCGCGTTCACCCCGATCACGGTGGCGGCGACCGGCGGCGTCCCGCCGGCGCGCAGCGGTCTGGCCGCGGGGGTGCTGAACACGGTCCGGCAGACCAGTGGGGCGGTCGGGCTCGCCGTGACCAGCACGGTCTCGGCCGCGGCGGCGGACGCATGGGCGGACGCGCATCCCGGGCGTGGTGGCGCGCACGGGGCGGCCGCGCTGGCGCACGGTTATGGCGTCGCGTTCCTCGTCTGTGCCGGGTGCGTGGCTGCTGCCGCGCTTGTGGCGGCCCTCGCCATGCCCGGTCCGGCACATGACCCGGTCCGGCACATGACCCGTTCTGGCACATGACCCGCTCCGGCACCGTGCCCCGCTCCGGGTGATCACCGGCACCGGCGGGGAGGCCTCGCCGTGACGGGTACCGCGGACGGGATCATGCCTCGCCGGGTGAGCGGTCAGGGGGACACGGGGACGGTCGCCCGGAAGTCCGGGCATTTCTCCAGGTCGTCGCCGTGTGCGCAGGTGAGGAGGTGGCCGAGGTAGGTGCGCGCGGCGTTGAGGCGGGCGATGTGCGCGTCGAGGGCGGCGATACGGCCGTGGACGGTCTCCTGCCAGTCCGCGCCGCCGCTGGTGCCGGAGGTGTCACGGTGCAGGAGGCCGGCGATCTCCTCGATGGACATCAGGCCGGTCTCCCGCCACAGCTTGATCAGCGCCACGCGGTAGACCTGCTCGGTGTCGAAGTACCGCCGCCCGGAACGGCGGTGCGGCTCCACCAGGCCGCGCCGCTCCCAGTAGTGCAAGGTCGAGAGCGGCAGTTCGAACCGGTCCGCGACGTCTCGTATCGGCGTCAGCTCCCGCGCCTGCGTCAGGTCGTCCATGACCCCATCATCTCGCGATGATCTCGCAACCCTGGTGGCGCTTCCCCGGGCGCCCACCCGGGCCGATGTTCATGCCCTTCCCTTGGTACCTCCTCGGATACCTCTGATGCCTCTGATACTTCTCATCCCGCTGGTTCGGCAGGACCTCGGCAGACCATCCCACCCCTATGGCCACTTGTGTCCCAGCCGTACCGAATGACGGACTCCGCCCCTACGGTGTCTGATCATGAACACTTCGCGAAGAGCGGTCATACGCGGCATGGCGGCGATACCCCTGGCCGCTGCCACCAGCGGTCTGCTCATGCCCTCCACGGCACAGGCGGCGTCCGACGGCTTCCCACTGGCGATGCGGCTCAGCCCCTCGCAGAACCACCGCTACTGGGGCGCCGCAGCCGACACCCTGCGCCGCCGCTTACCCGCCGCGGACCTGGTCAAGGACGTGCTGCGCCAGGCGACACGCACCGGTGGCTCCGTGGGCAACTGGCGTGACGGGCCCGGCACGGGCGTGGAGCCGACCGGCTTCGACTACGGTTTCTCCTGGGACCCGGACACCAAGGACCCCCACGGCCAACTGGACGGCAAGACCACTCAGTGGTACCCCCAGGGGATCAGCACCAGCGTCGACGGCTACGGCGGCACCGTGGACGGTCGGAAAGTCGTCGCCGTCAGCTGGTACGGCTACGAGAACTACGAGAAGCGCGGCGCCCGGATCAGCTTCATCGACGTGACCGGTGACCCGCAGAAGCCGCGTTACGAGCACGTGCTGCTGGTGGAGCCCATCCAGGAGGAAGGCTCGGACACCGCCACCTTCCAGCCGGTCATCATGCACGCGGGCGGTGTGGCCTGGGCCGGGAACTTCCTCTACGTCGCCAACCTGCCGGGCCGGCTCGCCCCCTTCAAGCAGGGCGGGTTGAGCGCCTTCGACCTCTCCCGGATGGTCAAGGTGGAGGGCGCGGACAAGGCCAAGGCCTTCGGCTACGACTACATCCTCCCGCTGCACCACGTGTACGAGAACCGGGGCAGCGGCAAGCTGCGGCACTCGCAGCTGTCACTGGACCGCACGCGCCCCAACGAACCCCACTCCCTCGTCGTCAGCGAATTCCTGGACAACGGCGACAGGGGCAGGGTCGTGCGCTGGGACCTGGCGCCGACCGGCTATCTGGTCGACGGGCTGTCCGAGGAGGACTGGCTGTCCAAGCCCTACGTCCAAGGGGCGGTCGCCGTGGGCAAGGACGCGTACTACGCCGCCAACGACCGCGGCACGCAAGGCCCCGCAGCCAGCGAAGCAGTCGGGGCGCTTGCCCCGAAGGCAGGGCAACTGTGGCTGCACAAGGGCCGTAGCGGCGACCCGAAACTCCACGGAACACTCGCCATCGGACCCGAAGACCTCAGCTACGACGCCGACCGTCTCTGGAGCGTGGCGGAGCACCCCAACCTGCGACGCGTCTACCGGATCCAACTCCGCCGCTGATCGCATGCCGCCGAGCGGGAGCCACGAGCCGGTCCTC
>NZ_JBAMDC010000326.1:0-7415 GCF_036961605.1 Streptomyces sp. KLMMK | reverse complement strand
AGTGGCTGGCCGCCGCCAACGGGCACGGCTATCAGGCGCCTCCCGCACTCCTGCCCGCCCTCCTGGACGCGGCCAGGTCCCGTAGCGATCTGCGGCAGGAGGCACTCGCGTTCGGCGGCCCCCGCGCCCGGTGGCTGGCGGCGCTCAACCCGCAGTGGAAATACGCCCTGAGGCCCGGCCCCACCGCGGACGCGGACGCGGGTACAGCCGCAGGCACGGACGCCGACACCGGCGTCTGGGAGGAGGGGCTGTTCGCCGAGCGGGCCGCGCTCCTCGCCTCCGTACGGCAGCGAGATCCTGCTGCCGCCCGCGAGCTGCTCGCCGGCTCGTGGGCGACGGAACGGGCGGAGGACCGCCTGATGTTCCTGGACGCGCTGCGCGAGGGGCTGTCCGCGCAGGACGAGCCGTTCCTGGAGCGGGCCCTGTCCGACCGGAGCCGTAACGTCCGGGCCACCGCGGCGGAGCTGCTGTCGGCGCTGCCCGGCTCGGCGCTCGCGGCCCGCATGGCCGAGCGGGCCCGCAGCTGCGTCTCCCTGGACCGCACGGGAGAGGGAGAGGGCCCGCGGATCGCGGTGGAGGCGCCGCACGAGTGCGACAAGGGCATGCAGCGCGACGGCGTCGTCGTGAAGCCGCCGTCCGGGCGCGGCGAGCGCTCGTGGTGGCTGGCCCAGATCGTGGAGGCGGCTCCGCTGGCAGCCTGGTCCGAGCGGTTCGGCGGCCGGAGCCCGGCGGGGATCGTGGCGCTGCCGGTCGCGGACGGCTGGCAGCCCGAGCTGCACGCCGCCTGGTGCCGGGCCGCGGTCCGGCAGCGGGACGCGGAGTGGGCGCGGGCGCTGCTGGGCCCCGCGTCGGCCCCGCCCGCGGCCGAGGGCACCTCGTGGAGGGATCCGGCGAAGCTGCTGTCGGCGCTGCCGCGGGACGAGCGGGCGGCGTGGGTGGCGGAGTTCGTCTCGGCGCACGGGCTGTCGGACGCGTTCCGGCTGCTCGGGGTGTGCGCGGTGCCGTGGGCGGAGCCGCTGGGCCGGTCGATCGTGGACGCCCTGGACGCCGCCCGCGACGCGGGCGGCTATCCGTGGAGCTTCAGCGGCGTGATGGGCCTGGCCGAGCGCTGCCTGGACCCGGCCGAGGCCGACCGGTTGGAGGCGCTGACCCTGCTGCCGGAGGAGCCGGCCGCGGATGCCCCCGGGCGCGCCGGGGCCGCCGCGTACTGGGCGGAGGCGTTCCAGCGCCTCGTGGGCACGCTGCGGCTGCGGGCCACGATGCGGGCGGAGCTGGCGGGGTGACCCGCCGGCTCCGTCAGGCCTCGGTCGGCTGGCGGACGTTCGCGTTGACCCACTCCACGATGGAGGCCGTGGTGGCCCCCGGGGTGAAGATCGCGGCGACGCCCTGCTCCTTCAGCGGCGCGATGTCCGCCTCGGGGATGATCCCGCCGCCGAAGACCTTGATGTCCTCCGCGTCGCGCTCGCGCAGCAGCTCCAGGACCTTGGCGAACAGGGTGTTGTGGGCGCCGGAGAGGATGGACAGGCCGATCGCGTCGGCGTCCTCCTGGATGGCGGTGTCCACGATCTGCTCGGGCGTCTGGTGGAGGCCCGTGTAGATGACCTCCATGCCGGCGTCGCGCAGCGCCCGTGCGATGACCTTCGCGCCGCGGTCATGGCCGTCGAGCCCGGGCTTGGCCACCACCACGCGGATCGGACCGGTCACTCCCATCACTGCCTCCATGTACGACTGCCGGTAACCGGCGCCCAGGGATGTGAACGAACGTTATCTCCAGCATCCCGCACGCGGCCGTTTCGCGGTGCGGAGCGAGGGGGAAATCACACGTGGGACAACACGTCGCTACGCACCGTCCGCGCGCTTCCGCGTCTTACGGGTCGCCCAGTCACCCGCGTCGCCGGGGTGGCGAGTCTCCGGGCGGTCGCGAGGGGAGCCGCGGCGAGGCCGCCGCACCACTGTGCCGACAGCCGCACGGCACAGCGGTGCGGCCGGTCGCGCGCAGCTGCCCGTGGGCGCACACGGGGGACTGCAGCCGCGCTTCCCGGGTGCCGTTCGGGAGGTCGGCCATGAGGACCCTGCCCTTCATCAGCATCCTTGCCGCCTTGCTGCGCCCGTCGACCGCGCTCGTCCGGTCCACGGTGCTGGAGCTGGCGATTCTCACCGGCCATCTGCTGCTCTACCCGACCGGTGTCGTCCAGGAGCGCCCGCCGCCCCGGCGGGCGCTGCCCGCGCTCCCGGCCGCCGGCGACACGCCCGACACACCCGGACTGCATGAATCAGTCGAAAGCGGACAAGCGGGTCATCTGCCTGTTCTGCTCCTCCACGGCTTCATCGACAACCGCTCGGTCTTCGTCCTGCTGCGCAGATCTCTGCGCCGGCACGGCTGGCAGCAGGTCGAAGCGCTCAACTATTCGCTCCTGACCTGCGACATCCGCACGGCCGCCCGCCTGCTGAGCCGCCACATCGAGGACATCTGCGCCCGCACGGGGCAGCGGCGGGTCGACGTGGTGGGACACAGCCTCGGCGGCCTGATCGCGCGCTACTACGTCCAGCGGATGGGCGGCGACGTCCGCGTCAGGACCCTGGTCACGCTCGGCACGCCGCACGCCGGCACCCGCGCGGCCTCGCTGCTGCCCGCACATCCCCTGGTGCGCCAGATGCGCCCGGGATCGGACGTCGTCGCCGAACTCGCGGGCCCCGCACCGGATTGCGCAACGCAATTCATCGGTTTCTGGAGTGACCTGGACCAATTGATGGTGCCCGTGGAATGCGCCCGCATCGACCACCCGGATCTGAGTGCGCGCAATGTCCGGGTGACGGGCGTGGGGCACCTCGCCCTGCCGGTGCACTGGGAGGTGGCCGCCGGCATACGACAGGCCCTGACCACGGAAGAGGCGCAGGACGACGCGTCGGGGGCGGCGTCGGTCGCCTGATTCGCCCACGTTCCGCGGGCGCTCCCGGAGGCCCAGAAACCGAACGTGGATCGAACGTCAAATCGGTTTTCCGGGGTTCAGTCCGCCAAAAGGCGGCTAAATGCCCGGGCCCCGGCCGCCCGAAACGTGACGAAGATTGTCGCCGTCCCATACCGCCGGGTACAGTCGCCGCTAATTCTCCTCCCTCGGCGAAAGAGAAGTGGTGGTGAACGACCGTCACCCGGCGGCGGGCCCCGGCCCGTCCGACCCCGCTCAGGATGGCTCCTACGGGCAGTACGCGTCGTACGGTCAGCAGAGCGCACCGCACAACTACACCGGGTACGACGGCTACGACAGCGGCCAGTGGGAGACCACGGGCCAGTGGGCCAGCACCAGTCAGTGGGGCGGAGTCACCGGCCAGACCCAGATCTGGGACTTCAGCGCCTACGACACCGGGCAGGCCGACACCTCGGGCTGGGGGCACCTTCCGGACGAAGTCCGGGGGATGGACACCTCCGCCGGCATCACGACCCCCGCCACCGGGCAGTGGGACACGAGCGCCATGACGCCGGGCGACTGGGGGGCGAACGGCACCTACGACACCTCCGGCCACTGGGAGCTGACGGGCCGGACCGGGTTCCCCGACCAGGCCCAGGCACCCGCCCCCGACCAGGCCGCGGCCCAGGGCTGGGACACCACGGGGACCGGGCAGTTCACCTCGTGGGACGGGTCCGGCCGGGCGGCGGACGCCTCGGGCTGGGGGCACCTCCCGGACGAAGCCCGGGGGAGGGACACGTCCGGGCAGTGGGACACCTCCGGAGCCTCCGGGCAGTCGGGCCAGTGGGAGACCGGGGCCGCCCAGTGGGAGGCGGGCGCCGGTCAGACCCAGATCTGGGACGCCGGTGCCTTCGCCGCCGTGGACGGCACGCAGGGCGAGCCGGAGCACGCCCCGACCCTCATGACCGACCTCTCCGGCATGACCGGCCTCTCCGGCATGGCGCCCATGGACTCCGCGCCCGAGAGGGACGAAGCGGACGGGCAGGCGGCCGACGAGGCGAAGGCCTCCCCCGCCGGTGCCGTCGCGAACGCCGAGACGCAGGCCATGCTGTTCGTCCCCCCGTCTCTCGACGAACCGGGCCCGGACGACGCCCTCCGCGACGCCCCCCGCGATGCCCCCACCCGCAGCAGCCGCCGCAAGGGCGCGCCCGCCCGCACCGGTTACCGGCCGCGCCGCAAGGCGCTGCTGACCGTCGCCGTGCCGTCGGTCGCCGTCATAGGGGTCGCCGGGATCGCCGCCGCGACCGTCTCCGGCGGGCAGAGCGACGACAAGAAGGAGGTCCAGGCGGCGTCCGCCCCCGACAGCGCGCCCGCACCCTCCGTCGCCAACAGCAAGCTGGACACCCAGCTCGCGAGCCTCAGCCACGGCGCCGACGACTTCGCGAACCGCGCCAACCGCACCCAGGAGCGCATCGACCTCAAGGCGCGCCAGGAAGCGGAGAAGAAACGTAAAGCGGAGGAAGCGGCCCGCAAGGAGGCCGAGCGCCCGAAGTTCTCCCTCCCCGTCGCGCAGCACGGCCTCAGCGCGATGTACGGCCAGGCGGGTGTCAACTGGATGTCCGTGCACACGGGCATCGACTTCCCGGTCAGCTACGGCACCCCGGTCATGGCCGCCACGGACGGCACGGTCCGCACGCAGTACAACGTGGCCTACGGGAACATGGCCATAGTGACGTCGCCCGACGGCGTCGAGACCTGGTACTGCCACCTCAGCAGCACCAAGCTCCGCTCCGGCCAGGTCAAGGCCGGCGACGTCATCGCCTACTCCGGCAACTCCGGCAACTCCACCGGGCCGCACCTGCACTTCGAGGTCCGGCCGGGCGGGTCCGCCGTCGACCCGCTGCCGTGGCTGCGCGCCCACGGCTACGACCCGACCTAACGGCCGGCGGCGGCGCACACCGGCGGGCCGCACCGGGGGCTCATCCCCGTGCGGATCCACCGGAACGGCTAGAGCTTCTCGACCGGTGCGTAGCGCAGGAGCAGCCGCTTCGGCTTCTCCTCGCCGAAGTCGACCGTGGCCTCGGCGTTGTCACCGCTGCCCTTGACCCCGACGACGGTGCCCAGCCCGAACGAGTCGTGCGTGACCCGGTCGCCGACGGCGAGCGCCACCACGGGCCGGTCCTTGGCCCGGCGCGTGGCAAATCCGCTCGGTCCGGCCTTGGCGCGCGAGGACGTGAATCCCGACGTGATGCCGGAGCCCGCACCACCGCCCGAGCCGATCGAGTTCATCGACGCCGACGGCTTCGCGGGCCCGGTGCGCCGCCACTGCACGTACTGGTCGGGGATCTCCTCGAGGAACCGCGACGGCGGGTTGTACGAGGGCTGGCCCCACGCGCTGCGCATGCTCGCGCGCGTCAGGAACAGCCGCTCCCGGGCGCGGGTGATGCCCACGTAGGCCAGGCGGCGCTCCTCCTCCAGCTCCTTGGTCTGGCCGAGGGCGCGCATGTGCGGGAAGACGCCGTCCTCCATGCCGGTGAGGAAGACGACGGGGAACTCCAGGCCCTTCGCGGTGTGCAGGGTCATCAGCGTGATGACGCCGGTGCCTTCCGCGTCCTCGTCGGGGATCTGGTCGGAGTCGGCGACGAGGGCCACCTTCTCCAGGAACTCGGCCAGCGTGCCGGGCTCCCCCTCCTCGCGCTCCTGCTCGAACTCCAGGGCCACGGCAGCGAGCTCCTGCAGGTTCTCCACGCGGGTCTCGTCCTGGGGGTCGGTGGAGGCCTGGAGCTCGGCGAGATAGCCCGTGCGCTCCAGCACCGCTTCCAGGACGGTGGCGGGGCCGGCGCCCGACTCGGCGATCGTGCGCAGCTCCTCCATGAGGACGTTGAAGCGCTTGACCGCGTTCGCCGAGCGGGCGGCCATGCCGTAGGCCTCGTCGACGCGGCGCAGCGCCTGCGAGAAGCTGATCTTCTCGCGCAGCGACAGGGCGTCGATCATGGCCTCGGCGCGGTCGCCGATGCCGCGCTTGGGCACGTTGAGGATGCGCCGCAGCGGGACGGTGTCCTCGGGGTTGGCGAGGACGCGCAGGTAGGCCAGGACGTCGCGGACCTCCTTGCGCTCGTAGAAGCGCACGCCGCCGACGACCTTGTAGGGCAGGCCGACGCGGATGAAGATCTCTTCGAAGACACGGGACTGGGCGTTGGTCCGGTAGAAGACGGCCACGTCCCCGGCCTTGGCGTCGCCGGCGTCCGTGAGGCGGTCGATCTCGTCGGCGACGAACTGGGCCTCGTCGTGCTCGGTGTCGGCGACGTAGCCGGTGATGGCCGGGCCGGCGCCGGCCTCGGTCCACAGGTTCTTCGGGCGGCGGCTCTCGTTGCGCTCGATGACCGCGTTGGCGGCGTTGAGGATCGTCTGCGTGGAGCGGTAGTTCTGCTCCAGCAGGATCGTCTTGGCGTCGGGGTAGTCCTCCTCGAACTGGAGGATGTTGCGGATCGTGGCGCCGCGGAAGGCGTAGATCGACTGGTCGGCGTCACCGACGACGCACAGCTCGGCCGGGCCCTCCTCCGGCGCCGACTCCGCGGTGCCGACGAGCTCGCGCACGAGGGTGTACTGCGCGTGGTTGGTGTCCTGGTACTCGTCGACCAGGACGTGCCGGAAGCGGCGGCGGTAGTGCTCGGCCACGTCGGGGAAGGCCTGGAGCAGGTGCACCGTGGTCATGATGATGTCGTCGAAGTCGAGGGCGTTGGCCTCGCGCAGCCGCGACTGGTACATCACGTACGCCTCGGCGAGCGTCTTCTCAAAGCCGTCCGCAGCCTGGGCCGCGAAGGCCTCCTCGTCGATGAGCTCGTTCTTCAGGTTGGAGATCTTCGCGCTGAAGGACTTCGGCGGGAACTTCTTCGGGTCGAGATCGAGGTCCCGGCAGACGAGCGCCATGAGCCGCTTGGAGTCGGCCGCGTCGTAGATCGAGAAGGAGGAGGTGAAGCCGAGCTTCTTGCTCTCCCGGCGCAGGATCCGCACGCACGCGCTGTGGAACGTCATCACCCACATGGCGTGGGCGCGGGGGCCGACGAGCTGCTCGACGCGCTCCTTCATCTCGCCCGCGGCCTTGTTGGTGAAGGTGATCGCGAGGATCTGGCCGGGGTGCACGTGCCGGGCGCCCAGCAGGTGGGCGATGCGGTGGGTGAGCACGCGCGTCTTGCCCGAGCCGGCGCCGGCGACGATGAGCAGCGGGGAGCCCGTGTGCACCACCGCGGCGCGCTGCTGCTCGTTCATCCCCTCGAGCAGGGCGGCGGGGTCCACGGCGGGCCGGTGGGCGCCGTCGCGGTAGTAGGCCTCGCGGGGGACGGGCACGTCGAAGGCGCCCTGGAAGAGGTCGTCCGGCACCGGCTCCGGGGCCGCGTCCTCCGGGGGAGGGGGGTGCTCCTCGTCCGCGGGGCCGAGGTCCGCCAGGAAGCTGTCGTCAAAGAGGCTGCTCATCGCCTCCCGAGTCTAGGCCGCCCCACTGACAGCCGG
>NZ_JBAMDC010000325.1:0-7445 GCF_036961605.1 Streptomyces sp. KLMMK | reverse complement strand
GCGGCCAGGGGGGACGGCACCGGGGCCGGCATCGGCGTCCGTACGGGCCGGGGCGGCTCCTCCCACGAGGGCCCGGCGAACCAGTCGGCCACCTCCTGCGCCGACGGCCGCTCCTCCGGCTTCTTGGCGAGCATCCGCAGCAGGTACGCCTCGAAGGCGGGCGGCAGGTCCGCCCGGTGCTGACGGGGCGGCACGGGCGGCGTGTCCACGTGGAGGTAGAGCAGCGCGGTGGGGCTGTCCGCCCAGAAGGGCGGCTGGCCCGCCAGCAGCTGGTAGATCACACAGCCCAGGGCGTAGACGTCCGAGGCGGGGCCGGCGACCTTGCCCAGGGCCCGCTCCGGGGCGAGATAGGTGCTCGTGCCGACGATCTGACCGACCCGCGTCAACGCGGCGGAGGTCTCGTCCACGAAGCGGGCGATGCCGAAATCGCCGATCTTCAAGGTGTCGTCGGCGTCGAGCATCAGATTGCCGGGCTTGATGTCCCGGTGGACGACGCCCTGGCGGTGTGCCGCGGCCAGGCCCGCCGCGGACTGCGCGGCGATGCGGGCCACGCGGCGCGGCGCGAGCGGGCCGCGCGAGGACAGCTCCTGGGCCAGGCTGGGCCCCCTGACCAGCTCCATCACCAGATAGAAGCGCCCGTCCCAGGACCCGAAGTCGTAGACGGCGACGACCTGAGGATGATTCAGGCGTGCGGCGGTCTGCGCCTCCAGCCGGAAGCGGGAGGCGGCGGATTCGTCGCCGTCGTCGCCCAGCAGCAGCTTCACGGCGACCTGACGGCCCAGCACCTCGTCCTGAGCCTGCCAGACTTCGCCCATGCCACCGCGGCCGAGCAACTCCGCCAGCCGGTAGCGATCGGCAACCAGCACCCGTACCACCCTTGATCTCGATGCCCCCGTAGCGCGCGAGCCGGCCCGACGGCCCCGAGGCGCTGTCGGCACCCGGGCGGCGCTCGGGACAGCGTACCGACCGAACACACAGTCGTCCGAACATCCCCACGCCCCCCTGCTCCACCGATGATTGCCCGCCGCCGACACCCGTGATACACAGAGTCACCTTAGGAGTACCCACTGACATCGCCTTGCGCCGCAGGTCAGGGGCCTACGGGGAGCATGCGTACGAGTTCCGCCAAGAAATGCCGCCAAGTCGACATGCTGGGGCGGGATCTTCGGCAAAGATAGGTCCTGACCTTTACCCAGCGGTGAGAGCGATGACAACAACCCATTAGGGGCGGTGAGTTACACATGTTTTTGGCGGCCGGCAAGGGCGACATCAACACCATTATTGGCGGAATCGCCCCGAACTGGGGGCCGTTCGGTAGCCTGGGCAACGAGGCTCGCGTGATGATCGAGGTCATCATGGCCGTGGCGATCCTGCTCTGTCTCGCCATCGCGATCTGGGGCGCGGCGAAGCAGCGGATCGGCGCGACCGCCCTGCGCGACACCTTCAGCGCCGAGCAGGGCAAGGGTCTGATCGTCGCCGGACTGACCGGCGTCTTCATCATCGGCTCGCTCGGCACCCTCTTCACCATCGTCTACGGCATGGCCGTCTGAGCACGGGGGCGCACGGGCATCACGCGCCCGGCACCCCCTTCCCGGCCGGGGTCCGTCCCCTGCCACCTGCCCCCTCGCGCATCGTCCCCGCGCAGACCCTCTCGTCCCCGATTCCCCCCGCACCCGAGGCTGCCACCTGATGCCCCCTCACACCCCTTCGTCCCCCTCCCCCGGGATTCCCCTCCCGCCGCTACCGTCATATGCGGGTGCCACTGCGGCGACGACGTATGAGGGGACGTGCGCGCAATGAGTCTCGGCGAGGACGGTTACGACGACGAGGACCACGGCCTGACCCGCACCCGGCTGCCGGAGGGCGAGGGCGATCCGTACGGCCCGCGCCGGGGCCGCGGCGGGGGCCGCGGGGGCCGCGCGGGGTTCTCCAGCCGGAACATGATCACGGTCGTGGGCGTCGTGGTCCTGCTCATCGCGGCCATCGCCTTCGCCAACAGAGGCGGCGGGTCCGACTCGGACGACGCGGAGAAGAGCGGCGACAAGGTCAGCGCGGAGGCAACGGCTCCGTCGGGCGTCAAGCCGGTGGGGGGCAAGAACGGGGGCATCGCCTCCGGTTTTGCCCGGACCGAGCAGGGGGCGCAGTCGGCGGCGGCGAACTTCGCGGTGGCGCTCGGGGGGGACGGGATGTTCAAGGAGGAGTCGCGGCACGCGATCGTGGAGGCGATCCACACGCCCGAGGCCGCCCGTGACCTCCAGGCCAAGCTGGACAAGGCCTACACCGCCGGCTTCTTCAAGAACCTCGGCCTCAACGACGACGGCTCCGCCCCCAAGGGACAGACCTTCGTCTCCCGCACCGTCCCCGTCGGCACGAAGACCACCGCCTTCAGCGAATCCGAGGCCACCGTCGAGGTCTGGTGCACGGGCCTGGTCGGTCTCGCCGGGGAGGGCTCGACCAAGCCGGTCGCCCAGACCTGGTTCACCATCATCCAGAAGCTCCGCTGGACGAACGGCGACTGGAAGCTCGGCTCGTCCGACCAGAAGCAGGGACCCGCGCCGGTCAGCGGCGACATCCGCGCTTCGAGCGCCGACGAGATCACCAACGCGGTCAAGGGGTACGGAGGGTTCACTTATGCCAGGTAGCCGTCGCCGCGGCCTCTCCCTGACGGCGGCAGTGGTGTCCGTCCAGGTGGCAGTGACCGCGCTGGCCTCGCGCGCCGCCGCGGACCCCCCGCCGTCGCCGTCGACCCCGCCGTCAGCCCCGCCGTCGACCTCTCCGGCCCCCTCGTCGAGCCCCAGCCAGGGCGGCAGCGACCCCTGCGACCTCATCGTGGGCCAGGCCAAGAGCATCTGCCAGGGCAAGGACAGCAAGAGTTCGTCCCCGTCCGCCCCCGACCCCCAAACCGCCCTCGACCCCCTGGCCTCCCTGGCGAAGGGCTGCGCCGACGCCGCCTCCTGGATCATCCGGAAGCTGTCCGGCGCCGTCGAGGCCACCGGGAACGTGGACTTCACCAACGCCACCTTCCTGCGGCAGTACGCCGTGGTCTTCGCCGCCTCCACCGTGCTCACGCTCGTCCTCTGGCTGCTGGCCGTGGCCAAGCGTGCCGTGCGCGGCGTGCCGTTCACGGAGGCGTTCACGGAGGCCGTCGGCTTCCTCTGGCTCACCGTGCTGGCGTCGGCGTTCACCCCGCTCATCCTCTACACGCTCGTCTCCGCCACCGACGGCGTCACGGAGGTCATCGCCACCGGCACGAACGCGAACAACGACGCCTTCTTCGGCACGTTCGCGGACGCCCTGAAGAAGGGCGAGGGCATCGGCGGCGGCCCGATCATGCTGATCGTGGTGTCCTTGGTGTCGGTGCTCGCCGCAGGCGTCCTCTGGCTGGAGCTCGTGATCCGCGCCGCCCTGCTCTACGTGGGCGCGCTGCTGGGCACCGCCGTCTACGCAGGGCTCGTCGACAAGAACATGTGGGGCCACGTCCGCCGCTGGGCGGGCATCATGATCGCGGTGATCCTGGTGAAGCCGATCATCGTGGTCGTGCTGGGCCTCGCCGGGGCCCTTTCCTCCGGCAAGGGGCCGAACTCCTTCTCGGCCGTGGTCTCCGGCCTCGCGATCATCATCCTGGCCATCTTCGCCAGTGCGATGATCTACCGCTTCGTGCCCGGCTTCGGCGACGAGATCGCCAGCACCCGCAGCGCGAGCAGGGACGCGGCGTCCCGGCAGGCCGCCGCCGTGATCTCCTCGCCCGCCGCCCTGGTCAAGCAGGGCATCACGACCCACAGCGCCCGCGGCTCGGGCGGCTCCGGCGGCAACGGCCACCAGCCCCGGCCGGCCGACTCCGTGGCGGGCGGCGTCGCCGCCCACAGCACCCGGCCCCCCGCCCGCACCGGCGACAACAGGGGCAACGGAAGCAACAATTCCGCCGCCCGCGCGCCGCGTGCGCAGAACCGCAGCAATACGCCAGGAGGTGAGCGGAGTTGACGATCCAGGCCCAGTCCCAGCCGGTCGCGGCCCGCCGTACGTATCTGATCGGCCGTGCGCGTCCCAACGCGGTCGTCGGCAAGAACCGGGAGACCGGGGAGATCGCGCTGATCATCGCCGGGGCGTTCCTCGGCATGATGTGCGGCCTGCTGGTGCCCGTCCTGCCGCTGCGGATCGTCACGCTCACCGGGTTCCCGATGCTGGCGCTGGCCGCCGTGTACGTCCCGTACAAGGGCCGCACGTTCTACAAATGGTTCGAGATCAACCGCTCGTTCAAGCGCACCCTGCGCCGCGGCACCGCCTACCGGTCCGCCGCCGTCGAGGCGGGCACGCGCATGGACGGGCGCGAGATCGAGGTCGGCCCGCCCCCGGGCATCGGGCGGATCAACTGGCTCGCGGCGCCCTTTGGCCCCGACGAGATCGCGGTGCTGCTGCACGCCGACCGGCGCACGGTCACCGCGGCGATCGAGATCGAGGGCCCCGGCGTGGGCCTGCGCGACTCTGAGGACCAGGAGGCGCTGGTCGACCGGTTCGGCACGCTCCTCAAGCACGTGGCCAACGGCGACGGCTATGTGACGCGCATCCAGATGCTCGCCCGCACCCTCCCCGCCGACCCCGACGCCCACGCCAAGGATGTCGAGCGCCGCGGCGACGTCAACTCCCCGAAGTGGCTGAAGGACTCCTACGACCAGCTGCAGTCGATGGTGTCGACCTCCTCCGAGCAGCACCGCGCCTACCTCGTCGCCTGCATGCACTACACCCGCGAGCTGGCCGCCGAGGCCAACGCCATCGCGCGCGCCTCCCGCCACGACGGCGGCAAGCGGCGCCTGGACCGCGACGGCGGCCTCGCGGTGGTCATGGCGCGCGAGCTGACGGACATCTGCGCCCGGCTCGCCGAGGCCGACATCCGGGTGCGCCAGCCCCTCGGCCAGAGCCGGCTGTCGTCCCTCGTGCACTCCATGTACGACCCGGACCACCCCATCGACCACATCCAGGCCATGACCCAGCGCAACGCCTGGCCCGCCGAGCTGGACGCCATGGAGCCCACCTACCTCCAGGCCAAGACCCGCGAGTCGTCAACGCGCGCACCCTGGTGTCATTCCACCGCATGGGTGAAGGAGTGGCCCATGACGCCGGTGGGCGTCAACTTCCTCGCGCCCCTGCTCGTCCACACCCCGGACGTGATCCGCACGGTCGCGGTCTGCATGGACCTGGAGCCGACCGACGTCGCCATCGAGCGCATGCTGACGGAGAAGACCAACGACGACGCCGACGCCTCCCGCGCCGCCAAGATGAACCGCGTCGTCGACCCGCGCGACGTCGCCCACCACTCCCGCGTCGACCAGCGCGGCGAGGACCTCGCCAGCGGCGCGGCCGGCGTCAACCTCGTCGGGTACATCACGGTGTCGTCCCGCTCGCCGGAGGCGCTCGCGCGCGACAAGCGGACCATAAGAGCCTCGGCCGGCAAGAGCTACCTGAAGCTGGAGTGGTGCGACCGCGAGCACCACCGGGCCTTCGTCAACACCCTGCCGTTCGCGACCGGCATCCGACGATAGGGGCAGTGCCGTGCTCGACCCGCTCGCCTCACTGACCGATGCGTTCACCAGCTTCCTCTTCGGGAAGGTGGAGACCACGCGGCTGCCCGTACGGACCTCCACCGGCCAGGCGCAGGCCGTCTACCTGCCGACCGCCGCCCCCGGCCTCGGCGACTCCGGCGTGGTCATCGGGCGCGAGGTCTACTCCGGCAAGGGCTACATCTACGACCCCTTCCAGCTCTACGGCCAGCAGCTGCCCGCGCCGCACTGGCTCGTCCTCGGCGAGTCCGGCAACGGCAAGTCGGCGCTGGAGAAGACCTACGTCCTGCGCCAGCTGCGCTTCCGCGACCGGCAGGTCGTCGTCCTCGACGCCCAGGGCGAGGACGGCGTCGGCGAGTGGAACCTGATCGCCCAGGAGCTGGGGATAACGCCCGTCCGGCTGGACCCGATGGCGGCCCGCGAAGGCGGCATCCGGCTCAACCCGCTCGACCCGTCGATCACCACGACCGGGCAGCTCGCCCTGCTGCGCACGATCATCGAGGTCGCGATGGGCCGCGGGCTCGACGAGCGCTCCGGCTTCGCCCTCAAGGTCGCCCACGCCCATGTGAACGAGACGATCCTCGACCGGCAGCCGGTGCTGACCGACATCGTGGAGCAGCTGCGGCACCCGGAGGCCGAGTCCGCGGAGACGATGAACGTCGACATAGACGATGTCCGCGCCTGGGGCCTGGACGTCGCCCTGGTGCTGGACCGGCTGGTGGACGGTGACCTGCGGGGCATGTTCGACGGGCCGACGACGGCCGGCATCGACCTCGACGCCCCGCTGATCGTCTTCGACCTCTCCCACATCGACCGCAACTCCATCGCCATGCCCATCCTGATGGCGATCGTGGGCGTCTGGCTGGAGCACACCTGGATCAGGCCCGACCGGAAGAAACGGATCTTCCTGGTCGAGGAGGCCTGGCACATCATCAACTCGCCCTTCGTGGCCCAGCTCTTCCAGCGGCTGCTGAAGTTCGGCCGTCGGCTCGGCCTGTCGTTCGTGGCGGTGGTCCACCACCTGTCCGACGTCGTCGACGGCGCAGCCGCCCGCGAGGCCGCGGCGATCCTGAAGATGGCCTCCACGCGCACCATCTACGCCCAGAAGGCCGACGAGGCCCGCGCCACGGGCCGGGTGCTCGGCCTGCCCCGCTGGGCCGT
Organism: Streptomyces sp. KLMMK; assembly: GCF_036961605.1. Lineage (NCBI taxonomy): Bacteria > Bacillati > Actinomycetota > Actinomycetes > Kitasatosporales > Streptomycetaceae > Streptomyces > Streptomyces sp. KLMMK. The sequence continues at coordinate 729 of NZ_JBAMDC010000325.1, read as the reverse complement.
AGAGATCATCCCCACGCTCACCCCGGGCATCGCCGTCTGGGATGTCAACGGCAACGTCCAGGTCGTCAAGCACCTCGTCACCGACGTCGAGCGCCCGCTCGTCTACACCGACCGGGCCATGACCGAGGACGGCGACTTCGCGCGCGAGCTCGCGGCGGAGGCCGCGGCCGCCGAGCGCGCGGCAGCGGCCCTGGAGGCGGAGTCGGCGGGCGGGCCGTACGGCTCCTCGTCGGCATCGTCCGAGTCGACGGTGGCCTGAGACAGCGGCGGGGGCAGGAGCGGGAGCCGGGGGGCAGGATCCATGGGCGAAGGACGACCGGAGCGCGGCATCCCGGACGGGCTGCTGATGGCGGTCATCGTGATGCTGCTGAGCATGACGCTGCTGGTGTGGGCGACGACGGGCCTGGCCGCCCTCTTCGCCCACGGCGCCTGGCCGGAGGCGGTCACCCTCACCCGTACGCCCCTGGCCCTGCGGCACCTGGTGACACAGCCGCGCGACCTCCCGGCCGCCTGGCCGGACACCCCCGCGGACAGCCTCTCCGGCTACGGCCTCTTCTGGGGCCTTCTGATCGGCGAACTCCTCGTGCTCGTGGTCCTCGGCATCTTCGTCGTGGGGACGGTGGCGCGGTGGAAGGCGGTACGGGCGCGACGGCGGGCGGATGCTCCGGCCCTGGTGGACAGTCCTCGTTCGGCGTCGGGCGCGGCTTCCGGTGAGGTTTCCGGCGCGGC
>NZ_JBAMDC010000324.1:0-7484 GCF_036961605.1 Streptomyces sp. KLMMK | reverse complement strand
GAAGCCCTCCGCGCGGTGTACGGCTAGCACGCGCACACGTCCGGTCCGGCACCGCCGGGTCTCCGACGCCGGATCGGCGGTGCCGTACCCCCCCCGGCCGAAACGCCGTGAGGCACGTCAAGGCGGGGACGCTACAAATACAACCCCGCGTCCGCCCCGTCGTGCTGCGGCGGCACCGACGCCGGCCCGCTGCCGCGCCGCAGTGCGAAGAGCTCCGCGAGCGTCGCGCCCTCGCGGCCCACCCCCTGGTCCGTGCCCAGCCAGCCCACGGACTCCGCGCGGCTGAGCGGGCCCACCTCGATGCGGGCCAGGCAGCGGCCCGGCCGCACCACGGCGGGGTGCAGCCGCTCCAGGTCCTCGTTGGTGGTGACGCCGACGAGGACGTTGCGGCCCTGCCCGAGCAGCCCGTCCGTGAGGTTCAGCAGCCGTGACAGGGCCTGACCCGCCGTGTGCTTGGCCTCGCCGCGGATCAGCTCGTCGCAGTCCTCCAGGAGCAGCAGCCGCCAGCGGCCCTTGGAGCCGCCGTCGTCCTCGCCGATGGCGATGTCCATCAGATAGCCGACGTCGTTGAAGAGCCGCTCGGGGTCCAGCACGCAGTCCACCTGGCACCAGTCCCGCCAGGACCGCGCGAGCGTGCGCAAGGCGGAGGTCTTCCCCGTGCCGGGCGGGCCGTGCAGCAGGAGCAGCCGGCCCGCGATGTCATCCGGGGTGATCTTCATCAGCCGGTCCATGGCGTCCGCGACGCGCGCGGTGTAGTTGGGCCGGACCTCCTCCCACGTGCCGGCGGAGATCTGGCGGGTCGTCCGGTGCGGGCCGCGCCGCGGCGAGACGTACCAGAAGCCCATGGTCACGTGTTCGGGCTGCGGCTCGGGCTCGTCCTCCGCGCCCTCCACGGCCTGGCCGAGCACCTTCTTGGCCAGTTCGTCGCTGGTGGCCGTGACCGAGACGTCCGCGCCCCGGTTCCAGCGGGAGATCAGCAGCGTCCAGCCGTCGCCCTCGGCCAGGGTCGCGCTGCGGTCGTCGTCGCGGGCGGAGCGCACCACGTGGGCCGCCGGCGGCAGGAGCGTGGCCCCGGACTTCACCCGGTCCACGGAACGGCTCTGCGCGTACGGCTGCTCGCCGGTGGCGAACCGGCCCAGGAAGAGGGCGTCGATGACGTCGGACGGCGAGTCGCTGTCGTCCACGTTGAGACGGATGGGCAGCGATTTCTCGGTCGGAGTGAAGTCCGGGTCGGTGGGCAGGGCCTGCCTCCTGGCGCTCGGTCGGCGGTCGGCACACATGCCGCCCATGATCCGGCACGGAGAGCCCGTGCGCACCCAGGTTTTCCCCTGATTCACGACCGGATGCGCAACACCCGTCCACGTTCGCCCGGAAGGCGCCGCACATCGTTTCGGCCGCGGATACGCTTGCCCGTGATGGGACGACGGGGTGTGAGTCGGACGTTTTGGCGGGCCGGGTGGCGGCGGGCCGGGCGGTGGCGGTTCGCCGTACTGCTCGCGGCCGGTGCGGTCGCCCTGGCCCTGCTGCTCGTCCTCTGGGCGACCGGCCGGCAGACGGGAGGGGACGGTTCGCCGGACGGCGCGAACGGGGACAGGGCGGCGCTCCGGCTCGGCTGGGGCTTCACCCACACCCAGTACAGCGCCGACCGCGGCGACGACGCCGCCCGGCGGACCACCGCGGGGCTGCTCACCGCCTCCGGTATGCCGCAGAACCAGCACATCATGGGCTGGGGCGTCGACAATCCCGAGCCCAGGCCCGGCACGTACAACTTCGGCGATCTCGACCGCCGCGTCGCCTACATGCGCAAGACCGGCACGACACCCGTGCTCACCCTGTGCTGCGCGCCCGACTGGATGAAGGGCGGCGGGGAGCGCACCGACTGGTCGCTGAAGTCCCTGGAGAAGGCGCCCGACCGCGCCCACTACAAGGACTTCGCCAAGCTGGCCGGCGTCATCGCCAAGCGCTATCCGGACGTTCGTCATTTCATCGTCTGGAACGAGTTCAAGGGCTTCTACGACGAGGGCCGCAACCGCTGGAACTACGAGGGCTACACCGAGCTGTACAACCTGGTCCACGCGGAGCTGAAGAAGCAGAACAGGGCCAACCTCGTCGGCGGCCCGTACCTCAGCATGGACAGCAATCCGCCAGGCTCCACCTCCAACGCCTCGTCCCTGCGCGGACCCTGGGGCTCCGTCGACCAGCGGGCCGTCGACGCCCTCAAGTACTGGAACGCCCACAAGAGGGGCGCCGACTTCCTCGTCGTCGACGGGGCCAGTTACACCCGTGAGGACAGCAAGCTCTTCCCCGACGAGTTCGCCGCGACCCGCAAGTTCGCCGACGTGACCACATGGCTGCGCAGGACCGTCGACCTGCCGGTGTGGTGGTCCGAGTGGTACGCGGAGCCCGCCGACGCCAACGACGACCGCAAGTCCTGGTCCGAGGCGCACCGCACCGCAGTCCACGCCACAGCCTTGATCCACTTCGCCCGGTCGGGCGTCTCCGCGGCCTTCTACTGGAACCCGGAGAAGACGGGCGAGGACTGCCCGGGCTGCCTGTGGCGCAGCACCGAACTCAAGGGCGGCGGGGGCGGGCTGCCGATGCTGGACCTGCTGTCCCGCTTCGGGAAGGCCTTCCCGCCCGGCGCCGAGCTGCGCACCCCGGAGGTCACGGGCGGCAACCGCGACGCCGTGTCCGCCCTCGCCTCGGGCAGCACCGTCCTCGTCGTCAATATGCAGGACCGCCGGCTGACCGTCGAGGTCGACGGCAACAGCCTGGACCTCGCGCCCAACGAGATCCGCTGGACCGGCTGACCCCCACCGGAGCGGGCTGCGGCGCCCGCTTCACGACATCGTCGCGAAGCGGTGCACCAGCGACGCCAGCAGGACCAGCAGCAGCGGCAGCGCGAACCAGTACGACCCCTGCAGCCAGCGCAGCTGACGCACCCCCGGCCGGGCCGCGACCCGCAGCACCTCCCGCGCCGTCAGCAGCACCAGCAGCGCCACCGCCGCCAGACCGCCGATCACCGACACCGGCGTCCACGTCACCCGGGGACCCGCCGGGCCCGGCCGGGGCTGCGGGGCCGCACCGGCCGGCTTGTCCTTCAGCTCGTACAGCACCGCGTCGTCGTTGACGAGCACGCGCCGCAGCTCCGGCCGGCCGTCGAGCGTGAACCGCATCCGGGCGTCCCAGTCCGCCGCATAGCCTGCGTCGAGTTCGAGATAGACCGACTGGCCGCGGTTGACCATCAGATACGCCCGGGGACCCGCCTTGCGGAGCGCGGTGACCAGATCGTCCACGCGGGCCGGATCACGCGGGGCGAGCGTTGCGTCGTAGTGCACCCGCTCCATGTCCCGGGCGCCCCACGGCATGGCGGGGGTGACGTTCTTCGAGGGGTCGCTGCTCATCCACAGCAGCCGTACGGTCGGCTCGTCGTGCGCGTACACGAAGTCCATCGCGGCGACCTCGCCGGGCCGCACCCGCTCGAAGGACTCGTTGCCCCAGCGGGCCACCAGGAAGCCGAAGATCAGGACCAGGCCCGCCAGCAGCGCGGCCACCGGGGCCAGGACCGGCCGGCCGGGCCGCTCCGTGGCATGCGGGAACAGCGCGAGCGCCGCCAGGACGCACGCACCCGGCAGGGCGAAGAGGAAGACCCGCAGGGCCACCTCGCCGCCGTAGGACTGCATGCCGAAGGCCAGGAAGGGCACCCCGGTCAGCACCAGCAGGGCCACGTCGCCGATCCCCGCCCGGCGGCGCCGCCACCAGCCGATCGCGGCGAAGGACAGCACGCCGCCCGCGAGCACCACCCGGGCGTAGAGCACCAGCTTGTGGACGGGGCTGCCGCCCTCGATCCGGCCCGAGACCGACGAGGAGACGTTGCCCCCCAGGGAGCCCAGGCCGCCGAACAGCTCGTCGAAATGGCCCGACCAGTAGGGCTCCGCCAGGAAGCCCACCCACACGATCAGCATCACCCCGCACAGCAGCGGCAGCCCGCGCAGCGTGGAGCGGCGGGTGAGCACCAGGGCGGTCAGCACCCCGAGCATCACGAACGGCGTCAGCTGGTGGCTGGCCACCGACGCCGCGAACAGCGCGACGACCACGGCCAGCAGCGCGCCCTGCGCCCTCCGCCCGGCCAGCTGCGGTTCCGCCTCGCCCGGGAGCAGCGTGCCGCGCAGCTGCCGGGGCCAGCGGAACCACACCAGCAGCACCGCGGCGAACAGCAGGTAGAAGAAGTAGTTGAGCGCCTGGGGTGAGAAGTAGTCCTGCCCCACCCAGCCGCACAGCACGAACAGCCAGGCCGCCGTCCACTTCGCCCGCCACCCCGCGCGCACGGCCCGCAGCAGCAGCGCGAGCGGCGCCAGGCACAGGAGCTGGATCGCCGTCGGCCACCAGCGCAGCACCTCGGTGAGGTCGCTCACGCCGGCCGTCTTCGCGGCGAACGCCATCAGGGCGAAGAAGCCGGGCCAGCTCCAGCGGGCGTCCAGGTCCGGCGCCGCCACGCCCGTGCGGTCGATGAAGTCCAGGAAGCCCAGGTGCTGCCAGGCCGTCGCGAAGCGCGGCTGGTCCTCCAGCACCGCCGGCAGGGCGTGCAGGGAGATCACCGTCAGCAGCAGTACGGCCGTGAGCAGCCGGCGCCGCTGCCCGTCCAGCCGCAGCGCGGCCACGAAGGAGACGACCAGCAGCGCCACGCCCCCCAGCGTCGCCACGGGCAGCACGGAGACCAGGCCGAGCCCGCCCATGCGGTCCAGCGCCAGCTCGCCGACGCTCACCAGCGGCAGCCAGTACAGCGCGAGGGCGGCCGCGAGCAGCAGCCAGACAGCCGCCTCGGGGCCGCTCCACCACGGCGCCGGGCCCGGGGGAGCGGAGCCCTTCTCCTGTGCGGCCTTCTCTGGTGCGGCCTTCTCCCGCGCAGGTGCCGCGACGGGCTGCTCGGAGGCCGCCTGGGACGCGGCCGGGGAGACGGAGTGGGACACGACGACTGCCTCCGGGGTGTGCCGGAGATCAGGGCGCCTCTCCAAGTGGTCGAAGTCCAGCCGCACGCCCAGCGGCATCGTGTCGGCGTCGAGCGCGGCGCGCAGCGCCCAGCGGGTGCCGTAGGCGCCGCTGTCTCTCTCCCCGGGCTCCTGCTCGCCCTCACCTCCTAAGCCACGGGTGATGCCGTGCCGCGCCCCGCGCCGGAGCCCGCGGGGCTCGGTGCGCGGGGCGTCGCGCCGGTCGCCGCGGGCCGCCAGGTCGGCCAGATCGCCGTCCGGGGCCACGTCGGGGGCGTAGGCCACGGGCTCCGGCCGGGCGTCGCGCAGTATCCGGCGGAGCTTGACCGCCGAGATGGAGACGATGACGGCCAGGCTGCAGATCTCGGCCACCCCCGCACCCGTGAGCCCCATGCGCGGCAGCAGCACCAGCGTCAGCCCGAGCACCAGCACGCACAGCAGCCCCTGGAGATAGGCCAGTCCGGCCGTCCGGCTCTGCGCCCGCAGCACCGCGAAGTAGACCTCCATGACCACGCGCAGCGCCGCGCCCACCGCGAACCAGCGCAGCAGCGGAGTGGCCGCGTGGGCGTATCCGGGGCCGAAGACGCGCAGGATGTACGGCGCGAGGAGGAACAGCAGCAGACAGACCGGCACCATGATCGTGGCCATCCGGCGCAGCGCCGCCCGGCAGTTCTCCGCCAGCCGCGCGGGGTCGTGCGAGCCCTCCACCGTCAGCGACGCGCCCATGTTGATGGCGAGCAGGTTGACCGTGCCGCCGATGGTGGTGGTGATGTAGAAGTACGCGTTGTCCTCGGAGCTGACCTGGGAGGCGATGATCACCGGCACCAGGTAGACCACGGCCAGGGAGAACAGCGATCCCGTGTAGTCCCCGGCGAGGAAGCGGCCCATCTCCCGGTACGAAGCGGGCCGCGCGATCGCCTCCGTGGCGCTCACGTGCCGGGGCACCAGACGGCGGAAGACCAGCCAGCCCAGCGGCAGCACCGACACGGCGATCGAGACGACCCACGACACGAACACGCCGGAGGTGGGCAGCGTCGCCGCCAGCGCCACCAGCAGGGCGAGCTTCACGGCCGAGAAGACCGTGTTGCCCACCGGGACCCACAGGGCCCGGCGCAGGCCGGTCAGCACCCCGTCCTGCAGGGTGAGCACCGACCAGGCGATGACGGCGGCGACGAAGCCCAGGCCGTTGAGGGAGCCGTTCAGGAAGTGGTACGAGGGCCCCCACGAGCCCAGGGTGAGCAGGAAGACGCACGCCGCGGACGCGACGAGCAGCGAGCTGCCCGCGTACGTCCGGAAGACGAGCTTGCCCGTCGCCCGCCCGGCGACCGGGATGAACCGCGCCAGCCCCCCGGTCAGGGTCACCGCGGTGAGCCCCGCCAGGAGCTTCATCGCGGCGATGGCCGCCGAGCCCTGGCCGACCGCCTCCTCCGTGTAGTACCGGGCGGCGATCAGCCAGTACCCGAGCCCGAGGACGGCGCTGATGCCCGTGTTGAGCATCAGCGCGAAGGCGTTGCGGAACAGCGGGCTGCCGCCGCCCCGCCCCGGCAGCCGCAGCCTGCGGCCGGCCGGTCCCTCCGTCTCCCGCTCCTCGGTTCGGGTGGACGTGTCAGACACGGGTTTCGGTTGCCTTCCTGACGACCTGACGGGTTCTGCGGTAGAGGGCGTAGCCCTTGGTGAGCGTCCGGTCCCGGGCGAAGATCCGCCCCACGCCCCGGCCCTCCACGAGCCGCTCGAACTCGGCGATGCCCGTCGAGCGCCGCACCGTCACCCGCTCCAGGGCGTAGGGCCCCTGGGGGCGGGCGGCCAGGCCGTTGCCCACCGCCAGGGAGATGCCGAAGCCCGCCGCCCGCACGATGCGGCGGACCCTGCGGCTGGAATAGCCGTAGGGGTAGGCGAAGGAGACCGGAGCCCGCCCCAGCTCCGTGGCCAGCACCTCGCGGCACTTCAGCACCTCGAACCACAGCTGGTCGTCCGGGAGCTGGTCCAGCTCCGGGTGCGTGTGGCTGTGCCCCCCGATCTCCATTCCCGAGGCGGCCAGCTCCTTGACCTGGCCCCAGCTCAGCATCAGGTCGAGCGCGCCCCCGGTGTCGTGCGGGCCGCGGAGCCAGCCGGTGGAGGCGAACAGCGTGGCGCGGAAACGGTGCTCCGCCAGCGCGGGCAGGGCGTGCCGGTGCACGCCCTCGTAGCCGTCGTCGAACGTGATCAGCACCGGCTTCCGGGGCAGCCCGGAGCCGGAGCGCCACGCCGTGGCCAGCTCCTCGGCCGTCAGCGGGTGGAACCCGCGGTCGGCCAGGAGCCGCATCTGCCGCGCGAACGCGTGCGGCGAGACCGACAGGCCGTAGGTGGCGCGGGCGGGAGCGTGCGCCACCGCGTGATACATCAGTATCGGGACCCGGGACGTGCTCATGCGCCGGCCTCCTCTGCCGGAGGTCTCGGCCCGGCCGGCTCCTGGGTCGCCGCCACCGCGTACCGGCTGCCGCTGCGGCGCGCCCGGAG
>NZ_JBAMDC010000323.1:0-7494 GCF_036961605.1 Streptomyces sp. KLMMK | reverse complement strand
CCTCCACTACGACGGTGTCACCCGGCACTTCACCGCCGCCCCCGGCCCGGACGGCACCTGGCTCGGCTGTGACGGCGACGCCTGGCACCTCCGCGACCACGACCCCGTCGGGGAGGCGGGCGGCGGCGCGGGGTCCGGCGGCGTGGACACCCTCACCGCCCCCATGCCCGGCACCGTCACCGTCGTCAAGGCGAGCGTGGGCGAGTTCGTCAGCGCCGGGCAGAGCCTGCTCGTGGTGGAGGCCATGAAGATGGAGCACGTCATCTCCGCCCCGCACGACGGCACCGTCACCGAGCTCGACGTGACGGCCGGCGCCACGGTCGCCATGGACCAGGTCCTCGCGGTCGTCACGCCCGCGGCCCCCGCGGAGGAATCATGATCAGCGGACTGCCGATGGCCGTGCCGGAGCCCGGCCTCCCCTCCCGCGTCCGGATCCACGAGGTGGGCCCGCGCGACGGCCTGCAGAACGAGAAGACGGTCGTCCCGGTCGAGGTGAAGGCGGAGTTCATCCGCCGCCTCGCCGCGGCGGGCCTCGGCACCGTGGAGGCCACCAGCTTCGTACACCCCAAGTGGGTGCCGCAGCTCGCGGACGCCGAGCGGCTGATGCCCCTGCTGGACGGCGTGGACGCCCGCCTGCCCGTCCTCGTGCCCAACGCCCGCGGCCTGGAGCGCGCCCTCGGCCTCGGGGCCCGCGAGGTCGCCGTCTTCGGCAGCGCCACGGAGTCCTTCGCCAAGGCGAACCTCAACCGCACGGTCGACGAGTCGCTGGAGATGTTCGCGCCGGTCGTGGCCCGGGCCCGCGAGGCGGGCCTGGGGGTCCGCGGCTATCTGTCCATGTGCTTCGGCGACCCCTGGGAGGGCGCCGTCCCGCTGGATCAGGTCGTCCGGGTCGCCCGCCGCCTGCTGGACCTCGGCTGCGACGAGCTGAGCCTGGGCGACACGATCGGCGTGGCCACGCCCGGCCACGTCACCGCCCTGCTGACCGCTCTGAACGGGGCGGGCGTGGAGACCGGCCGGCTGGCCGTGCACTTCCACGACACCTACGGCCAGGCCCTGGCCAACACGCTGGCCGCCCTGCGGCACGGCGTCACCACCGTCGACGCCTCCGCCGGCGGCCTCGGCGGCTGCCCGTACGCGAAGAGCGCCACGGGCAACCTCGCCACCGAAGACCTTCTCTGGATGCTCGCCGGCCTCGGTGTCGACACCGGGGTCGATCTCGGCCTGCTCACCGCCACCAGCGTGTGGATGGCCGAGCAGCTGGGGCGGCCCAGCCCCTCCCGTACCGTCCGCGCCCTCTCCCAACAGGAGTCCTGAGCCATGCCGCTGGACCACCGCCTCACCCCCGAGCACGAGGAACTCCGCCGCACCGTGGAGGAGTTCGCGCACGACGTGGTCGCCCCCAAGATCGGCGACTTCTACGAGCGCCACGAGTTCCCGTACGAGATCGTGCGGGAGATGGGCCGCATGGGCCTCTTCGGGCTGCCGTTCCCCGAGGAGTACGGCGGCATGGGCGGCGACTACCTGGCCCTCGGCCTGGCCCTGGAGGAGCTGGCCCGGGTCGACTCCTCGGTGGCCATCACCCTGGAGGCCGGCGTCTCGCTGGGCGCCATGCCGGTCTACCGCTTCGGCACCGAGGAGCAGAAGCGCACCTGGCTGCCGAAGATGTGCTCCGGGGAGATCCTGGGCGCCTTCGGCCTGACGGAGCCTGAGTGCGGCTCGGACGCGGGCGGCACGCGCACGACGGCCCGGCTGGACGAGGCCACGGACGAGTGGGTGATCAACGGCACCAAGTGCTTCATCACCAACTCCGGCACGGACATCACGGGCCTGGTCACGGTCACCGCCGTCACCGGCCGCACACCGGAGGGCAAGCCGCTGATCTCCTCGATCATCGTGCCCTCGGGCACGCCCGGCTTCACCGTCGCCGCCCCGTACTCCAAGGTCGGCTGGAACGCCTCGGACACCCGCGAGCTGTCCTTCTCCGACGTCCGCGTCCCGAAGGCCAACCTCGTGGGCGAGGAGGGCCGCGGCTACGCCCAGTTCCTGCGGATACTGGACGAGGGCCGTATCGCGATCTCGGCGCTGGCCACGGGCCTGGCGCAGGGCTGTCTGGACGAGTCGGTGAAGTACGCCAAGGAGCGGCAGGCGTTCGGCCGCCCGATCGGCGCGAACCAGGCCATCCAGTTCAAGCTGGCCGACATGGAGATGCGGGCGCACACGGCGCGCCTCGCCTGGCGCGACGCCGCGTCCCGGCTGGTGCACGGCGAGCCGTTCAAGAAGGAAGCGGCGCTCGCCAAGCTGTACTCCTCGGAGATCGCGGTCACGAACGCCCGCGAGGCCACGCAGATCCACGGCGGCTACGGCTTCATGAACGAGTACCCCGTCGCCCGCATGTGGCGCGACTCCAAGATCCTGGAGATCGGCGAGGGCACGAGCGAGGTCCAGCGCATGCTGATCGCCCGCGAGCTCGGCTTCGCGGGCTAGCCTCCGCCCCTCGCGGGGACCTGACCCCGGCCCGGGCTCAGGTCCCCGTCACCCGCTCACCCCACGGCGGGCCACGCCACCTGCGGCGAGCGGTAGTAGGCGATGCCCAGGGCGTCCCAGCGCGGCCCCTGCGCCGCCAGCCGCAGCCGGTAGGACGCCCAGTCATGGGTGGCCGGCGGGGACCAGCCGAGTTCGGCCACGGCCGTCAGGCGGGGGAAGGCCATGTACTCCAGCTGCGCGCTCGTGGTGATCGTCTCCGTCCACAGCGGCGCCTCGACGCCGGCGACGGACGCGGCGGGCACGCCCTCCAGATAGCCGCCGGGGTCCCAGTCGTAGGCCTGCCGCACCTCGACCAGGCCCGCCCACTGCAGGCCCAGCGGCGTGTCCTTGGTGTACTTCATGTCCAGGTAGGCCCGGTCCGCGGGCGAGAGGATCAGGCCCGCGCCCGCCCGTACCGCAGAGGCGACCTGAGCCCGTTCGGCGGCCCCGGTCCGGCCGTAACCCCAGTACTGCAGGAGCGCGCCCGGCGCCGGACGCGCCCCGGCCAGCTGGTGCCAGCCGATGACCGTCTTGCCGTGCCGGGCGACGACAGGCTGCACCCGCTCCATGAAGGCCGCGTAGTCGGCGTGGCTGGTGGAGTGCGCCTCGTCGCCGCCGATGTGCAGGTAGGGGCCGGGCGTCAGCGCCGCCAGCTCCCCGATGACGTCCTCCACGAAGTCGTACGTGTCCTGCTTCGCCACGCACAGCGAGCTGAAGCCGACTTCGGTGCCCGTATAGAGGGGACGGGCGACGCCGTCGCAGTTGAGCCGGGCGTACGAGGCGAGCGCCGCGTTGGTGTGGCCCGGCATGTCGATCTCGGGGACCACGGTGAGGTAGCGGCTCGCGGCGTGGCGGACGATCTCGCGGTAGTCGTCGCGGCTGTAGAAGCCACCGGGGCCGCCGCCCACCTGCGTACTGCCGCCGTGCTCGGCCAGCCGCGGCCAGGAGCGGACGGCGATGCGCCAGCCCTGGTCGTCGGAGAGGTGCAGGTGCAGCCGGTTGATCTTGTAGAGGGCGAGCTGATCGATGTACCGCTTCACCTGGTCCACGGTGAAGAAGTGCCGGGCCACGTCGAGCATCGCGCCGCGGTGGGCGTAGCGCGGCGCGTCGGTGACGACGCCGCCCGCCACGGTCCAGGGCCCGGGCTGCCGCCCGGTGCGCTCGGCGCGGGCGGGGAGCAGCTGACGCAGCGTCTGGACGCCGTGGAAGAGCCCGGCGCCCTCCCGCGCGGAGATCGTCACCGCTCGGGGGGTGACGGTCAAGCGGTAGCCCTCGCCGCCCCCGTCTCCTCCCCCTGCCCCTCCGCCTCCGCCTTCCCCTTCCCCGGCGTTCCCGTCGAGCACCAGCCGGATGCCGGGCCCGTCCGTCCCGCCGGGCAGGACCGGCAGCCGGTAGCCCGTCGAGGGGCGCAGGAGCCCCGCCAGGTAGCCGCCGATCCGGGCGGCCTCCGGGTTGCCGGACGGCACCCGCACGACGGTGCGGGCGGTGATCTCGTACGGCTCGCCGCCGGGCCGGACGGAGGCGGGGGCGGGCACGATGCTGCGGTCGAGCGGGGCGGGGGCGGGCTCAGCGGACCGGGCCGGGACGGCGGTGCCGGCGGCGGAGAGGAGCAGCAGGGCGAGGCCGGTCGTCGCCAGACGCCTCGCGTTCCTGCACCGGGGGCTCATGCGTCTCAAGAGGAAATCCCTTCGGCGTACCGCTCACGGGAATTCACGTGTACGAACGACCACTTGGGTAGCGCCGGCCCCGGCCGGCGTCAAGGCCGGGGCCGGGGTCCGCGTCACGATCCACGCCTTTCCGAGCGTACGCGCCTGAGAGAATTCGCCCATGGCTGAGATCCTCCAGAAGGACGGTACGTGGACCTTCGACGGCGACACGATACGGATCGTTCCGGGCCGCGAGCGGAGTGTGCACCTGCTGCGCCAGACCCTCGGTGAGCTGGTCGTTCCGCTGCGGGCGGTGGCGGGGATCTCCTACGAGCCGGGGCGTCGGCACGGCCGTCTGCGGCTGCGGCTGCGCGACGGGGCGGACCCCCTGCTGCAGGCCGCGCGGGGCCGGCTGCCGGACGCCGCCGATCCGTACCGGCTGACGGTGGAGTCCGACCGCGCGGGCGTCGCGGAGTACTTCGTGGACGAGGTGCGCAACGCCCTCCTGCTGGAGCAGGTCCCGGACGGCCCGGCCGAGCGCTACCTCCTGCCGGGCCCGACGCTGCCGCTGTCGGTGGGCACCGGGGACGGCACGGTCACCTTCGACGGCGAGCGGATCCACCTGGAGTGGAACTGGATGACCGAGGAGGGCAAGAAGTCCGCCGGTCCGCAGACGCTCGCCCTGGCGGACGTCCGCTCGGTGGAATGGCTGCCTTCCGCCGGCCTGAAGAACGGCCACCTCCGTTTCGTGGTCCTCAAGGAGCCGACCAAGGCCCCGCCCAAGCACGACCCCCATGCGATCGAGCTGCTCGGCTTCAAGAAGGACCTGCTGATGGCGATGGTCGCGGCCGCCGTCCTCGCCCGGATCCCGCACCCGGCGGGAGCCGGGGCGCCGACCGCCCCGCCCTCGCTCGCCAAGGCCCCTGCCGCGCCCGCCGCACCCGTGGCCGCACCCGCCGGACCGGCCCCCGCCGCCGCCTCCGATCACGACGCCCTGCTGCGGCGCCTGCGGGAGCTGGGCGAACTGCACCAGGCCGGGATCTTGACGGAGGAGGAATTCACCGCGGCAAAACAGTCCGTACTGAAGCGTTTCTAGTCGATTCAGGCACCCGATCCACCCACCCTTGCCCGATATCGGGCAGGATTCTTGCGAATGTCGCCGACACCCCTCAGTATCGACGGGTGCTCGAACGCCGTATGAATCATGACGACCTGGTGGATCACCTGGTGCGCAGCACGCCGCTTCAGCGCGGCGAGGCCGCCCGGGTGGTCCTGGACGTCCTGGCGTACTTCGACGAGACGACCGAGGCCTTCGTCCGCCGCCGTCACCGCGAGCTGCAGTCCGGCGGACTACGCAACGCGGAGATCTTCGAGCGGATCTCGGCCGAGCTGCCGCACCGGGCGGTGGCTCCGCCGGAGCTCTCGCTGCGGCAGCTGCGCCGCATCGTCTACGGCTGAGGCAGCAGGGGCGGCGCCGCTACCGCCGCCCCCACTGCCGGGCACCACTGATCGTTTCTCTGGGAGGGTCACCACTTATGTGCGGAATCGTCGGATATATCGGTAAGCGCGATGTTGCACCGCTGCTGCTGGAGGGTCTGCAGCGGCTGGAGTACCGCGGCTACGACTCCGCCGGCATCGCCCTGCACGGCAAGACCGGTGGCCTGAAGTCCGCCAAGGCCAAGGGCCGCGTCCGCGAGCTGGAGTCCCGCCTGCCCAAGCGCTTCGCGGGCACCACCGGCATCGCGCACACCCGCTGGGCCACCCACGGCGCGCCCAACGACGTCAACGCCCACCCGCACCTGGATGCGGAGGAGAAGGTCGCCGTCGTCCACAACGGCATCATCGACAACGCCTCCGACCTGCGCGCCCGGCTGACGGCCGAGGGCTTCGTCTTCGTCTCCGACACCGACACCGAGGTCCTCGCCCACCTCATCGCCCGCTCCGAGGCCGGCACGCTGGAGGAGAAGGTCCGCGAGGCGGTCAAGCACATCGAGGGCACGTACGGCATCGCCGTCCTGCACGCCGACTTCCCGGACCGCATCGTCGTCGCCCGCAACGGCTCCCCCGTGGTCCTGGGCATAGGCGAGAAGGAGATGTTCGTCTCCTCCGACGTCGCCGCCCTGGTCAGCCACACCCGCCAGGTCGTCACCCTCGACGACGGCGAGATGGCCACCCTGCGCGCCGACGACTACCGCACGTACACCACCGAGGGCTCCTCCACCTCGGCCCAGCCGACCACCGTGGAGTGGGAGGCCGAGTCGTACGACATGGGCGGCCACGACACGTACATGCACAAGGAGATCCACGAGCAGGCCGAGGCGGTCGACCGCGCCCTGCGCGGCCGGATCGACGACCGCTTCTCCACCGTGCACCTGGGCGGCCTGAACCTCGACGCCCGCGACGCCCGCGCCGTGCGCCGGGTGAAGATCCTCGGCTGCGGCACCTCGTACCACGCCGGCCAGATCGGCGCCCAGATGATCGAGGAGCTGGCCCGCATCCCCGCCGATGCCGAGCCCGCCTCCGAGTTCCGCTACCGCAACCCGGTCGTGGACCCCGACACCCTCTACATCGCGGTGTCCCAGTCCGGTGAGACCTACGACGTCCTGGCGGCCGTCCAGGAGCTCAAGCGCAAGGGCGCCCGCGTCCTGGGCCTGGTGAACGTGGTCGGCTCCGCGATCGCCCGCGAGACCGACGGCGGCATCTACGTGCACGCCGGCCCCGAGGTCTGCGTCGTCTCCACCAAGTGCTTCACCAACATGGTGGTCTCCTTCGGCCTGCTCGCCCTGCACCTGGGCCGCACCCGCGACCTGTCCGTCGCCGACGGCAAGCGGATCATCGAGGGCCTGCGCAAGCTCCCCGGCCAGATCGAGGAGATCCTGGCGAACGAGGCGCAGATCGAGCAGCTGGCCAAGGAGTACGCCGAGGCCAAGTCGATGATGTTCATCGGCCGCGTCCGGGGCTACCCGGTGGCCCGCGAGGCCTCGCTGAAGCTCAAGGAGGTCTCGTACATCCACGCCGAGGCCTACCCGGCCTCCGAGCTCAAGCACGGCCCGCTGGCGCTCATCGAGCCGGCGATGCCGACGGTCGCGATCGTCCCGAACGACGAGCTGCTGGAGAAGAACCGCGCCGCGCTCGAGGAGATCAAGGCCCGCAGCGGCCGCATCCTCGCCGTCGCGCACCAGGAGCAGGAGAAGGCCGACCACACGATCGTGGTGCCGAAGAACGAGGACGAGCTGGACGCCATCCTCATGGGCATCCCGCTGCAGCTCTTCGCGTACTACACGGCGAAGGCCATGGGCCGCGACATCGACAAGCCGCGCAACCT
>NZ_JBAMDC010000322.1:0-7512 GCF_036961605.1 Streptomyces sp. KLMMK | reverse complement strand
CCGCCCCTCCAGGCCCCTCCGGCCGTGCCCGCCCCGCCGGTCCCCATGCCCGCGCCCGCCCCCGCCTGGTCCACCCCCCTCCCCCCGCACCACACCGAGCGCTTCGGGCGGATCGTCGCCGCCGAGTTGCGCGGGGATCTGGTCGGGGCCGCGCTGGCCGCGCGGGAGCTGGAAGGGGTGCTCGACAAGGAGTACGGGCCGTTGCACCCGCACACTGTGGGCGTGCTGGGGACGCGGGCCTGGCTCGCGCTGCTGCTGCAGGAGGACTGGGCCGCGATCATGCGGCTGCACCTGCGGACGGCCGAGCGCCGCCACAACGCGCAGGCCCCCGCCGACGAGACCCGCCGCGTCCTGCGCAACGCGCGCGCCGTGTGGTGGCGGCTCGCCGCCGTCGACCGGGCCGAGGCGGACGAGATCCAGCCCGAGCTGCAGCGCGTATCCGACCTGGTCGAAGGCGTCCTTCCGGAATAATCGCGATCATGCTGCCGCCCACCCCGCCGCTGCCCGGCTCGTACGGAAGCGGTCCGAACGGTCCGAACGGTCCGAACGGTCCGCACGGACTGCACCGGCGTCTGCTGCCGGACGTGATGGCGGCCGGCTCCGCGTATCCGCTCGTCCTCAGCGGTTCCTACGCCCGGGAGGCGCACGGGCTCCTGGAACCGGGGGCCGTCCGCAGGGACACCGGCCTGGAGCTGGTCACCGAGGCCCCGGACGCCCTGGCCGAGCTCGTGTCCGCCGTCTGCGACGGGTTGCGGGAGCGTGGCTGGCAGGCCGAACCGCTCGACGAGGCCCGGCTCGCCGTCACCGACGCCGCCACCGGTGAGCACTGCGCCGTCGCCCTCCGCAAGGAGACCCTGTGGCGCCCGCCGGTGCTCGGTCCGTACGGGCCCGTGCCCGCCGTCGAGGACGTGGTCGGCATGGCCGTGCGCGACCTTGCGGACCTCGGCCTCGCCCGGGACCTCGTCGACGTGCGGGCCGCATCCGCCGACCGGTCGCACATCGAGCTGGAGGAGCTCGGCCGCCGGCACGCCGCCGCGGGCGCCGCCGCCTTCGACCTCACCGACCTCCAGGCCCGGCTCGCCGGCGCCGAGTGGATCGCCGACTCCGAGTTCGCGGCCTACGGACTCGACGACACCGACCGCGCCGAGCTGCTGCGCTGGGCCGAAGCCTGGGTGGACGACATCGCCGAGCGGCTGATGGAGGAGGCCCCGTACGAGGACCCCGACGGTGACGAAGAAAGCTGATCATCTGTCTTGACCTCAAGTTTGCTTGAGATTCCATCCTTGAGTCATCGCCTCACGCCAAGGGATGGATGGAACGACGATGACGGACACAGCTGCCCCCGGCACCCCGGGCGCCCCGGTGATCGACCGGCGCCGTATGAGACTGGTCATGGCCGGCCTGATGCTCGGCCTGTTCATGTCGGCGCTCGACCAGACCATCATCTCCGCGGCGCTGCGCACCATCGCCGACGACCTCAACGGCCTCTCGCAGCAGGCCTGGGCCAACACCTCGTACATGATCACCTCGGTGATCACCACGGCCCTCTACGGCAAGCTCTCCGACATCTACGGGCGCCGGCCGCTGTACGTCATCGCCGTGGCCGTCTTCGTCGTCGGCTCGGTGCTGTGCGGGCTCGCCCAGTCCATGGTGATGCTGGCGGTCTTCCGGGGCATCCAGGGACTCGGCGCGGGCGGTCTGATGAGCCTCGCGTTCGCCATCCTGGCCGATCTGCTGCCGCCCGCCGAACGCAGCCGCTACCAGGCCTGGTTCGGTGCCGTCTTCGGCGTCTCGGCCGTGGTCGGGCCGGTCGTCGGCGGGTTCTTCGCCGGGCTGGACAGCTTCGCCGGTGCTGCCGGCTGGCGCTGGGCCTTCTTCATCAACGTGCCGATCGGCATCGCCACCGTCCTCATCGTCCTCAGCCAGGTGCGCATCCAGAACAACCGCTCGAAGGACAAGCCGGACATCGCCGGCGTCATCACGCTCGTCCTCTTCCTGGTGCCCGTGCTCTTCGCCGTCGAGGAAGGGCCGAAGTGGGGCTGGGGCTCGGCCGGCACGCTGGGGCTGTTCGGCGTGGGAGCCGTGGGGCTGGTGCTGTTCGTGATGGCACAGCGGCGGGCCGGCGGTGCCGCCCTGCTCCCCACCCCCATGTTCCGCAACCCCGTCTTCACCCTCTACAACGGCGTCAACACGATCGTCGGCGCCGCCGTCTTCGGCTCGCTCGCCGTCCTGCCGCTCTACCTCCAGATCGTCAAGGGTCTCTCGCCGACCGAAGCGGGCCTGATGATGCTGCCGCAGACCTTCGGCATCATCGCCGCCGGCCGGCTGTGCACCGCCTACGTCAACCGCACGGGCACCTTCAAGGGCGCCATGCTCACCGGCATCGTCC
Source organism: Streptomyces sp. KLMMK (assembly GCF_036961605.1). Taxonomy (NCBI): domain Bacteria; kingdom Bacillati; phylum Actinomycetota; class Actinomycetes; order Kitasatosporales; family Streptomycetaceae; genus Streptomyces; species Streptomyces sp. KLMMK. The sequence goes on along the minus strand of NZ_JBAMDC010000322.1, from coordinate 5,123 downwards.
TCATCATGGCCGCCACGTTCTGGTTCGCGACCTTCGGCGCCGACACGGCCCTGTGGCAGCCCGCAGTCGCCGCCGCCGTCATGGGCATCGGCATCGGGGTGTGCTGGCAGGTCATGCTGGTCGCCATCCAGCGCGGCCTGGAACCGCAGTACATGGGCGCCGGCATCGGGTCCTTCGCCTTCTTCCGCTCCATCGGCGGCACCGTCGGCATCAGCGTCTTCTTCTCGCTCTTCTTCGGCTCGGTGGGCGGCCGGATCTCCGACGCCTACGCCGGCGCCGCCTCCGACCCGGGCTTCAAGGAGGCCCTCGCCGACCCGTCCGTGACCTCCCAGGCCGCCAACCAGACCCTGCTCGCCGGCCGGAACGGCACCGTCTCCCTGGACGACAGCTCCTTCCTGGCCCACGCCGACGCCCGCCTGGCCCACCCCTTCCTGGAGGGCATGGCCCAGGCCATGCAGACGGTCTACCTGGTGAGCGGCTTCCTGCTGGCCCTGGGCCTGGTCCTGGCCCTCATCCCCCGGGACCGCCGCCCGGAGACCGATGCCGCAACGGCTCCCTCGGCTCCGTCACCGAAGAAGGTCGCGGCACATCAGTGACGCGCGCGCAGCGGTGCGAGTGAGCAAGCGAGCAAGCGAGCTAGCGAGCGAGCAGGGCCCGGGTCACCGACCCGGGCCCTGCTCGCCATCAGCCGCCGCTGCCTGCGCCGTCGCCCTCGTTCGAGGTGCCGAGCCTCCGCCGGTTGTTTCCGGAGCGCAGCCTGATCCATGTGTCGTCGGCCTCGGAGTCGCTGCCGCGATTGAACTCGTCGGAGATGTCCTGTGCCCCGTCCGTCGGGTCCAGGTCTTCCGGCGCGTCACGCGAGCGCGCGCCGCCGGAGGGCCGTTCGTCCTGTTCCGGGGCCGCCGCGGGGGCGTCCGGATCAGGGGCTACCTCCGGGTGGTCCGGGCTGTCCGGGGATTCGGTCGCTGGGGGCGCCTCGGGCTCCGAGCGCCGGGGTGCCTCGGCGTCCGGCTCCTGCCGGCTCTCGGGCGCACGCCTCGCGTGGTCGTCCTGAGGCTCGGCAGGTTCGGGAGCTTCGTCCGGGTCGTCCGGGGTCTCAGCGCGCGAGGGCGTTTCCGCTACCCCCTCCGCCGGGCCTGCCTTCGTGGCGTCGGCCGGCTCCTGAGCGTCGTCCGGGGACTCGGGCGAGTTCCGCGAGCCTTCCGATGACGCAGCCGGTTCCGCCGGTTCCGCCGGTTCCGCCGGTTCCGCGGGGTCAGCTGGTTCAGTCGGTTCGGCGGGGTCGGGCGCCTCGTCCGTATCGGTCGCATCCGCAGGTTCCGGGGCGTCTTCCTCGGCCTTGTCGGCCTTGTCGGCCTTGTCGGCCTTGTCGGCGTCCTCGGGTTCCTCGGGCTTTTCCGGCTCCTCGGGCTCTTCCGGCTCCTCGGGTTCCTCAGGCTCTTCCGGTTCCTCGGGTTCCTCGGGTTCCTCGGGCTCCTCGGGTTCCTCAGGCTCTTCCGGTTCCTCGGGTTCCTCGGGCTCCTCCGGCTCCTCCGGCTCTTCCGGGTCCTCCGGGTCCTCTACGCCTTCCGCGTCCTTGGGCTCCTCGGCATCCTCCAGACCCTCCGGCTCCTCCGCGTCCTCCAGACCCTCAGGGTCCTCCGCGTCCTCGGCCTTATCCGGCTCTTCCTCCGCCTCCGGTCCCGCTGCCTTCTCCGGCTCCTCTGCCTCCGTCGGCTCCTCGGCCCGCTCCGTCTTCCCCGGTTCCTCTGCCTCCGTCGGCTCCGGCGCGGCGTCGGACGCCTCGCTCCCGTCGGAAGGCCCGGCCTCGTCAGAGGAATCGCCCCCATCAGAGGGCTCGCCCCCGTCCTCGGACTCAGTGGGCGCATCCTCCGCCTCCGTCGGCTCGGGGGCTTCCCCCGCGTCCCCCGCCTCCTCCGCCTCCGTCGGTTCCGGTGCGTCGTCGTACGCCTCGCTGCCGTCGGAATCGCTCCCGCCGGAGGCGTCGCCGGATTCCGCCGCCTGCTCAGCCTGCTCAGCCTGCTCGGTTTGCTCTGCCTGCTCAGGCGCGGACGGTTCGGGCGCGTCCTGCGCCTCCGTGGGTTCCGGGGCCTCGTCCGCCCCGGATTCCGGGCCCGGCGGTTGCTCGGGGGGCTCTTCCCTCTCCGTGGGGCGGTCGCTCATGACTCAGTTCTCGCACCAGCACCAGCACCGGCCCCACCAGCACCACCGGCACCGACCCCAGCCCCCGCACCAGCCCCCGCCCCCGCCCTACTGCGATACAGCCGCACCCAAGGCAGCGTCTTCCTCTTCCACGCCGCCTGCGCGACGTGGATGAAGACGCAGGCGCGGTAGTCGTCGACCGCGTCCGCCGCCGCGCCCGGAGGGGCCACGGCGTCGGCGATGTCCGCGACCCATTCCGCGGTGCGGGACCACCACTCGGCCTGGGCGGCCGAGGTCTTCGGATAGTCGGCGACGCGCTTCTTCAGCTCGGTACCGTGCTCCGGCCACACCGCGGTCGCCGCCCGCGAGCGGAACGCGCAGCGGTGCCGGCAGCCCTCGCAGTCGGCGAAGGGGGCGAGCGCCGCGTCGACGGCCGGGGTGGCCGCGGCGAACGCGCGGAAGCGGTCGGCCAGTTCCGCGTTGTCGGCGAGCGGCGCCCGCGCGACCCCGCTCTCCGCAGCCGCCTCGGCGCGCACGTTCGGCACCCGGATGAGGGCCGGGCGGTCGATGCCGTCGTGGTGGGCGAAGGCCTGGAACGGTTCCAGGGACGACGCGAACCGCTCCTGGTCGGGGGCGAACCGCATCGTGCCGCCGATCAGCTCCCGGTCGGCGGCGGACGGCAGCCGGTGCATGACCTTGAGGTTGGTGTTCTTGTACGCGTCCTCGACGAGCTTCTCGGGGACCTGCTCGACGATGACCAGGCCTTCCCCGTACTTGCGGTTCTCGGCGAGCGTGTTGGCGAAGGCCTGCGCCGCGCGGGCCTGCGCGTTGCCCTCCTTGCCGTCGCCGCCGGAGGCGACGGGGCGGCCGAGCAGCCGGTGGGCCTCCTCGATGACGGTGACGTGGGCCAGGCCGTCTCCCCGCCGGGTCGCCTTGTAGTGCTCCGTCATGGTCTGCAGGATCAGCGCGGTGACGAGGGACTGCTCCTTCTCGTTGTCGCCGACGCCGGCCAGCTCGATGACGACCGGGCGGTTGAGCAGCTCCTCGACGGGGTACGAGCGTGCGCAGTCCAGCGTGCTGCCGCAGGCGCCCTCCGCGAGGGACTCGGCCCGCAGCCGGGACGCGGCGATGATGTTGTCCTTGACCTCGCCGGAGTACCCGAGCTGGTCGCATTCCTTGCGCATCTCCGCGATGAAGTCGCGGAGGGTGGGCCATGCCCCGTCGTGGGCGGGCGTGGAGACGTCGGTGGGGACGATGCCCTTCCGTGCGTACGTGTTGCGCAGGGCCTTGTTGTAGATGGCCGGCAGTGGGTCCCAGAGGCCGAACGCCGCGTCGAAGCAGGCGAGCAGCCCGGCGGTGTGGGTGCTGATCCGGACCCCGTGCGGCACCTCGAAGGGGTTGAGCCGGAACGGCGCCGTGTTCTCGTCGCCGACGGTGAGGACGAGGAGGTCCTCGAAGCCGGGGCGGGTGGCGAGCCAGCGGTAGTCGTCGAGCTCGGAGTTCACGGGCTCCAGCACGAGGAACGGCACCCGGTGGTCCCGCCAGAGCTGCTGGCAGAAGGCCAAAGTCGTGTTGGTCTTGCCGGAGCCGGTCGTCCCGACGAACAGGGCGTGCCGGGAGAGGGACCCCAGCTCGACGCCGAGCGGCCCGGCCGGCGCGCCGTGGACCAGCTGCCGGCCGAGTTCGACGGCGGGTCCCTGCGGCCGGTAGTCGGTTTCCAGGGCCATGTCGGGCCTGCGTACGGGGAAGCCCGTCATGTGCCCGTGCACGGCGAGGGGAAGCCGCAGCGCCGCACCCGCCTCCCGCGCGTCGACCAGCTCGGAGAGCAGGCGCAGCGGCGGCGACAGCGGTTCGGGCAGCTGCCAGCGCTGGTCGCCGCCCCAGCGGGCGTGCTCCAGCGTCGTGATCCCGGTCCACGCCGCCGCCAGCTCCGGCGGCGCCGGCCGTACGGTGACGTGAGCCGGGCCGGTGAAGGTCTCGGTCAGCGCGGTGCCCTGACCGGGCCGTTCCTGCGGCGAGACCGTGGCGCCGACCAGTTCGGCGAGGGACTCGGGGAGCGGGTTCGGGGAGGCGAGCGCGATGCGGATGCGGAAGGCGCGGTCGGTGTAGCGGCGCGCGGCGTCCGCGTACACCTTCGCGGCGTCCACGGCGAAGTTGTCCGGGGAGAGCTGGGTCGGCGGGCCCCACAGGCCCTCGGGCAGCTGCCCCGGCGTCCCCAGCCGCCCGTAGTGGGTGGCGATCTGGTGCAGCATCGGCCCGAGGTCGTCGGGCACCCGGTACGGTTCGAGGCCGACCGTCAGCATGACCGGGTACGGGTGTGCCGCGAGCGCCTGCCACAGGGCGTCCCACGGCGGCGCCGCGGCGGTGAACGGCTGCGGGGCGAGGTAGTACTGCACGCCCGCGTCGGGCCGGTTGGGCAGGCCCGTCCGGTAGCGCTTGCGGATCTCGGCCAGGCCGGCCGGGTCGGGGGTGAACGGCGTGAGCCACCGCGCCACTTCGGCCGCGTCCTCGACCGGGGCGGTGTGCACGTGGTGCGGCAGCTGCGCCAGCCGGTCGCGGAGCGCGAGGGCCGCCGCGACCGCGGACTCCTGTGCCGCGGCCGGATCGTGCGGGTCGTCGCCGCGCACCCGGGCCAGCAGAGCGCACGAGATCCGCCGCCCGGCCGGGTCGGTCAGGTACCGCAGTTCGATGCGGGCGTCGTGGCGGGTGTCCCACTGGCCCGCCAGCCAGGCCGCCTCTGCGGCGACGGCCTTGACCCGGCGCTCGTCCTCGGGGAGGTCGGCGTACTCCCTGGTCTCGGTGAGGTCGGCGGCGGCCTCGATACGGACGGCCGCCCAGGCCCACACCGACGTGCCGTTGCCGACGGTCAGGACGCCCGGCGGGGGCGTCCTGTCGCTCTGCTGGTTCATGCTGCTCAGCTGGTCCAGGGGGAAGCGGGGCCGTGGCCGCCGGGCGCTGCGGGGGGCGCCGGCGGCGCGGGG
>NZ_JBAMDC010000321.1:0-7543 GCF_036961605.1 Streptomyces sp. KLMMK | reverse complement strand
CAAGGCGACCTCCACGCCCCGCGCGGCCAGGGCCGCCGCGAGGGGCGCGAGGTGACGGCGGTCGTACGCCTCGCGCCAGAACCCGCCGTGCAGCAGGGTCACCCGTACGCCGGCGGGAGCGGCCGGCAGGTGGAAGTCGACCACCTGGCCGGGGTGGGGGCCGTAGGAGACGGTTTCGTCGGGCGGGACGTACGCCAGGCCGAACAGGGCGTCCTCTTCGGCCGTCACCGCCTCCGAGCCCCTTCCAGGACCTCCCCCAGCACCCGCGCGGCCCGTTCGGCGTCCGCGAAGCGCGTGTACAAGGGCGTGAAGCCGAACCGGAGGACGTCCGGGCGCCGGAAGTCGCCGACGACACCGCGGCGGATCAGCTCCGCCATGACGTCACCGGCGCCCCCTGCCGGGCCCGCGGCGCAGCGCAGCGACACCTGACTGCCCCGTTCCCCGTGCGCCCCGGGCGTCACGGACTCGACGCGGCCCTGCGGCACGTACGCCTCGACGCAGCGGAGGAAGAAGTCCGTGAGGGCGAGGCTCTTGGCGCGGACGGCCGCGAGATCCACGCCGTCCCAGACGTCGAGGGCGGCGTCGAGGGCGAGGAGGGAGAGGATCTCCGGCGTGCCGACGCGGCCGCGGACCGCGCCGTCGGCGGGGGCGTAGGCGGGGTCCATGGCGAAGGGGTCGGCGTGGGAGTTCCAGCCGGGGAGCGGCGAGTCGAAACGGTCCTGCAGGGCGCGGCGCACGTAGAGGAAGGCGGGCGCGCCGGGGCCGCCGTTCAGGTACTTGTACGTGCAGCCGACCGCGAAGTCCGCCCCATCGGCGTCGAGGTGGACGGGGAGCGCGCCTGCGCTGTGGCACAGGTCCCACACGGTGCGGGCGCCGGCCGCGCGGACGGCCGCGGTGACGGCGGGGAGGTCGTGGAGACGGCCGGTGCGGTAGTCGACGTGGTTGACGAGCGCGACGGCGGTGCGGGGACCGGCTTCGCGGGCCATGTCCGCGGCGTCGACGGCACGGATCCGGCAGCCGGTCATGCGGGCGGCGGAACGGGCGATGTAGCCGTCGGTGGGGAAGGTGGCGGCGTCGACGAGCACTTCGTCCCGCAGGGGGGCCTCCCCCTCCCCTCCCCCCTCCCCCGCCCCCTGTGTCAGGCGTATCGCCGCCACCACGGCCTTGAAGACGTTGACGCTCGTGGAGTCACCGGCGACGACCTGGCCCGGGGCGGCCCCGATGAGGCCGCCGATGCGGTCACCGACGCGCTCCGGAGCCGTCCACCAGCCGGATTCCTCCCAGGACCGGATGCGCAGCCGCCCCCACTCCCGCCCGACGACGTCGGAGAGCCGCCCGGCCACGCCGCGCGGCAGGGCGCCGAGGGAGTTCCCGTCGAGGTAGACGACGCCGTCGTCCAGGTCGAACTCGGCGCGCTTGGCGGCCAGTCCGTCGGCGGCGTCGAGCGCCGCGGCCTCCTTGGCCGGGATCGCCTCAGACACGGCTGCGCGCCGTCCACAGCTCGGGGAACACGTTCTTCGTCGCCCGCTTCTCCAGCCAGGCGACGCCCGGCGAGCCCCCGGTGCCCACCTTCGCGCCCATGGCTCTGCGCGTGGCGACCAGGTGGTCGTTGCGCCAGCGCCAGACGAGCTCCGCGACCTCCGTCAGCGCCTCCCCCAGCCGGCACTCCGGGCTGCTCTGGTCCCCGGCGTATATGCGCTCCCAGACCACCTCGACCGCCGGGTCTGCGGCGTACCGCTCGGAGACGTCCCGTCCGAGGACGGCCTCGGGTATCTCGTGGCCGCGGCGCGCGAGATGGCGCAGCACCTCGTCGTACAGGCTCGGTGCGTAGAGCGCCTTCTCCAGCGCGGTGTGGATCTGCGGCGCGCCCTGGTGCGGCACGAGCATGGCCGCGGACTTGTCGCCGAGGAGGAACTCCAGCCGCCGGTGCATGGCCGACTGGAACCCGGAGGCGTCGCCCAGGGCCGAGCGGAAGGCGTTGAACTGGGCCGGGGTGAGGTGGGCCAGCGGCTCCCAGGAGGCGTTGAGCGACATCAGCTCGTACGTGGACCGCTTCAGGGCGGCCATCGCCACCGGCAGGTCGTCATCGCGCAGGGCCCGCGCGGCGGTCTCCCACTCGTGCACGATGACCGTGAACCAGAGCTCCATCACCTGGGTGGTGACGAGGAAGGCCATTTCCCCGGGGTCCTCGGAGAGGGGCTCCTGAAGACTGGTGAGCACCGAGGCCCGCACGTAGTCCTCGTAGGGGGTGGTGCCGGTGAAGTGCAGGTTGGGTGCGGTGTCCTGTGGGTCGGAAGTCATCTCGTCTCCCCTGCCGTCGCTCCCGGGTTCGCCGGGCCACTGCGGCGATCATGCGGGCAGGGAAGCGGTCCCGGCAAGGGCTGTGGATAACCCTCGTGGGCTCCCGGACACAGGCTGTGGTGATACAGCGCCGTGGCGGTGCGGCGCCGGTACCCGGGGCAGTGCCGACGCGTCGGTCAGCCCAGGGTGTTGGCGGCCGTGGGCGAGCTGTCGCGGAGGAAGGCGGAGCAGCGCTCGTACTCCTCCTGCTCGCCGATCGCCTGCGCGGCGCGCGCGAGGGCGTGCAGCGCGCGCAGGAAGCCGCGGTTCGGCTCGTGCTCGAAGGGGACGGGGCCGTGGCCCTTCCAGCCGCTGCGGCGCAGTGCGTCCAGGCCGCGGTGGTAGCCGGTGCGGGCGTAGGCGTAGGACTCGACGACCCGGCCGGCCTCGAACGCCTCGTCGGCGAGCTGCGCCCACGCGAGCGAGGACGCCGGGTACTTCGCGGCGACCTCGGCGGGAGCCGCCCCGGAGGCGAGCAGCTCGCGCGGCTCCGGGTCGTCGGGCAGGTGGGTCGGGGGCGGTCCCCCGAGCAGGTTCTCGTGAATGGACATGGGCTCCAGTCTGCCCTTCCGCTGCGCTTTGCGTTACCGGGCACCGGGGGCTTTTCGCGTCGTGGCCCGCCCGCTCACGCGTCCCCCGGGTCCAGGGGCGGCGAGACCGTGCCGCAGTGGTAGACGGCCTCCGGGTGGCAGGGCGGTTCGCCGGTGGGCTTGGGGGCGCGCAGGCACGTGGAGCGGACCGTGAACCAGGCCAGGAGCGCGCCCAGCGCCAGGGAGCCCGCGCACCAGTACATCGCCTTGCGGAAGGTGTCCGAGAACGCCTCGGGGTCGCGGTAGGCGTCCGGGCCCATGCCCACCAGCAGGGGCAGCGCGGCCACGGCGATCAGGCCGGCCGCGCGGGCGGCCGCGTTGTTGATGCCGCTGGCCAGGCCGGCGCGGGCCACGTCCACGGAGGCCAGGACCGTCGCCGTGAGCGGGGCGACGAGCGCGGTCATGCCCAGGCCGAGGACCACGAGCGGGGGCAGGACGTCCGCCCAGTACGAGGCGCCGCGGTCGACGCGGACCATGAGGACCATGCCGACGGCGCACAGCAGGGACCCGGCCGTGAGGGGCAGGCGCGGGCCGATGCGCTGGGCGATCTCTCCGGAGCGGGCCGACAGCAGCAGCATCAGCACCGTCGTGGGCAGCAGGGCGGTGCCCGCCGCGAGCGCCGACCAGCCCAGTACGACCTGCAGCTGCAGCACGGAGAGGAAGAAGAAGCCGCTGAAGGCCGCGTACACGAACACCGTCACCGCGTTGATCGACGAGAACAGGCGGATCGAGAAGATCTCCAGCGGCAGCATGGGGTCGGGCCTGTGGGCCTCCACCCAGCAGAACGCGACGCCCAGGAGGACGCCCGCGACCGCGGGGCCGATCACCCAGGGCGAGGCGCCCTTGTCAGGGGCGGCGATGAGCGCGTACGTCACCGCGCCGAGGGCGAGTGCGCCCAGGGCCGCACCGAGGACGTCGAAGCGGCCGCCCGCGTCGGGGTCGCGCGTCTCCGGCACGTACTTCACGGCCACGGGTACGCACACCGCCGCCAGCGGCAGGTTGATCAGGAACACCCAGCGCCAGCCCGGGCCGTCCACCAGCCAGCCGCCGACGAACGGGCCGATCGCGGAGGCCACGCCGCCGAGCCCCGACCACGCGCCGACGGCCGCGGCCCGGTCCCCGGGGCGGAAGACGGCCTGGATGAGGGCGAGCGAGCCGGGGGTGAGCAGCGCGCCGCCGACGCCCTGCAGGGCGCGCGCACCGATCAGCACCCCGGCGGTCGGGGCGATCCCGCACAGGAGCGAGGCCAGCGCGAACCACACCACGCCGACGATGAAGATCCGGCGCCGGCCGAAGCGGTCCCCCAGCGCACCGCCCAGCAGGATCAGGCCGGCCAGGGTGAGCATGTAGGCGTTGACGGTCCACTGCAGAGCGGCCAGGTCCGCGCCGAGGTCCCGGCCGATGTGCGGCAGGGCGACGTTCACGACGGTGCTGTCGAGCATGGCCATGCCCGAGCCGAGGACGGCCGTCAGCAGGACCGCACGCCCCGTGGCGGTGCCCAGGCGCACATCGGGCCCGTCGTCGGCCGCGGGATCCCGGCCCGCCGCGGCGGCACGCGCCGGGGACGGGCGCGGGGACGGGGACCGGGGCGGGGGCGGCTCGGGGCCGGGGCCGGGCCCGCGCCCGGGTTCCGGTGCGGAGTCGCTCATGGCGCGATCATCCCCCGGCCGGACGCGTGCGGCCACGCGAAGGGCCCGGCCCCGCTCAGTGAGCGGGACCGGGCCCTGAAGCCGTACAGGCAGCTGGTACTGCTCGCGCAGTTACTTCAGCTTGGTGCCCGTGGAGCGCAGGTCCGCGCACGCCTTGGTGACGCGCTCGGCCATGCTCGCCTCGGCCAGCTTGCCCCAGGTGCGCGGGTCGTAGGTCTTCTTGTCGCCGACCTCGCCGTCGACCTTCAGGACGCCGTCGTAGTTCTTGAACATGTGGGCCGCCACCGGACGGGTGAAGGCGTACTGGGTGTCGGTGTCGAGGTTCATCTTCACGACGCCGTTCTCCAGCGCGGTGCGGATCTCCTCCTCCGTGGAGCCGGAGCCGCCGTGGAAGACGAAGTCGAACGGGTCGGCCTTGCCGTGCTTGGCGGCGATGCCGTCCTGCAGGTCGCGGAGGAGCTCGGGGCGGAGCACGACGTTGCCCGGCTTGTAGACGCCGTGGACGTTGCCGAAGGAGGCGGCCAGCAGGTAGCGGCCCTTCTCGCCCAGGCCGAGGGCCTCGGCGGTGCGCTCCACGTCCGAGACGGTGGTGTAGAGGTCGTCGTTGATCTCGTGGGAGACGCCGTCCTCCTCGCCGCCGGTCGGGGTGATCTCGACCTCGAGGATGATCTTCGCCTTCACGGCCTCGGCGAGGAGCTCCTTCGCGATGGCGAGGTTCTCGTCGAGCTTCTCGGCGGAGCCGTCCCACATGTGGGACTGGAAGAGCGGGTTCTGACCGGCGGCGACGCGCTCCTGGGAGATCGCGAGCAGCGGGCGGACGTAGCCGTCCAGCTTGTCCTTCGGGCAGTGGTCGGTGTGCAGCGCGATGTTCACCGGGTACTTCTTGGCGACGACGTGCGCGAACTCGGCGAGCGCGACGGCGCCCGAGACCATGTCCTTGCTGTACTGACCGCCCAGGAACTCCGCACCGCCGGTGGAGATCTGGATGATGCCGTCGCTCTCCGCCTCGGCGAAACCGCGCAGCGCGGCGTGGAGGGTCTGCGTCGAGGTGACGTTGATGGCCGGGTAGGCGAACTTGCCTGCCTTCGCCCGGTCGAGCATCTCGTTGTAGACCTCGGGGGTTGCGATGGGCATCTGTCCGCTCCTTGTGATGTGCGGGTACGGGCGTGATTCGGGGCCCTGACCTAGGGGGCGACGGTCATCGTCGCCCCCATACTCCCAGACTCCCCGCATTACTCCACATGAGGCTCACCACGCTCATATGAGCCAGGGCATGCGCAGGGGGTGCGGTTTCACGTGAAACCGCACCCCCGGAGCTGAACGCCGTAAGGAAACAGCAGGTCAGGACAGACCCAGGTCCCCCAGGGCATAGCCCGTCACATAGCGCAGGCCGGCGCCCTCGATCGCGGAAGCGGCCCCGCGGTCGACGATCGTCGCGACGGCGACGACCTCCGCGCCCGCCTCGCGCGCCGCCTCGACGGCGGTCAGCGGGGACCCGCCGGTGGTCGAGGTGTCCTCGACCACCAGGACGCGGCGGCCCTTGATGTCCGGGCCCTCGATGCGGCGCTGCATGCCGTGGGCCTTCTGCGCCTTGCGGACGACGAAGGCGTCCAGCTTGCGGCCGCGCGCGGCGGCGGCGTGCAGCATCGACGTGGCCACCGGGTCGGCGCCCAGGGTGAGCCCGCCCACGGCGTCGAAGTCCAGGTCGGCCGTGGCGTCGAGCATGACCTGGCCGACCAGCGGCGCGGCCTCGGCGTCCAGGGTGATCCGGCGCAGGTCGATGTAGTAGTCGGCCTCCTTGCCGGAGGAGAGGGTCACCTTGCCGTGGACCACGGCCTTGTCCTTGATCTGCTGCAGCAGGGCGTCACGCGTGCTCATGCCCATGAGCTTAGGCCAGCGTCCGCCAGGTCCACGTCGTGGAGATCTCCAGCGGGTCGATCGGCGTGACGAGGCGGGGCAGGGTGTTCAGGCCGTTGGGCGGGCCGGACTGCGGCTCGACGCAGACGGCCGCCTCCTGCTCGTCGTAGACCACGACCCACTCGGTGCGGCTCGCCACCTTCAGCTCCAGGGCGCCGGGCCAGGTCAGGGTCACATCGACGCCGTCGGGCATCCCGAAGCAGTCGTCCCAAGGGCCGGGGAGGGGGTCGATGCGGCGGCCGGTGGGGATGTGGTCATCGCCGCGCTCCTCCTGCCAGCCGGGGGTGAAGTCGATCCGTACGTCCTCGCCTGCGCCGAGGTTGCGCAGGAACCAGGGGTGCCAGCCGGCCTGCGCCGGGAAGGAGTCGCTCGCCGCCTCCACGCCCATGGTGAGGGTGACGGCGTCGGGGGCCAGCTCGACCAGCTGCGTGACCCGGCCGGGGTACGGCCAGGGGGCGGCGAGGTCGTAGGTGAAGGCGGCGGAGGAGTCGTCCGCCCGGGCCGTACGCCAGGCGGTGTCCCGGCCGGTGCCGTGGATGGCGTGCGGCGGGTGGTTGACGGGCATCTGGTGTCGCTCGCCGCCGTTGCGGAACTGCCCCAGCTCGATCCGGCCGCACCACGGGACCATGGGGAAGCAGCCGTACTTGTCGCCCTGGCGCAGGAGTTCGGTCCCGCCGATGCGGAGGCTGGTCAGGCGGCAGCCGTGCGCGGGGTCCACGGTGAGCTCGGCGTCGCCGGCCTTGAGCCGGACCGGCTGCCCCGGCTGCCCCGGCTGCACGGGCTCGCTGAATCGTCCGGGCTGGTCACCGGCGTCGTCTGTGCGTACGTCATTCGTCACGGTTCCGACCCTATGGGCAACCGCCCCCGCAGGCATCCGCCGCCGCGGGCATCCGGACCCGGCCGGGAGCAACCGTCCGCCGGCACCCGACCGACCGTCAGCAGCCCGCCGGCAGCGCCTGATCGGCAGCCTCGGGCAACCGCGAGCAGCCGCGGACAACCGCCGACGACCCGTCAGCGGTCCGTGCGGCCCGTCAGCGGCGGCGGCGC
>NZ_JBAMDC010000320.1:0-7554 GCF_036961605.1 Streptomyces sp. KLMMK | reverse complement strand
GACGCCCAGGCAGCGAAGGACGCCGCCGCGGCCGCCTTCTACGAGCTCGACACCGCCCAGCGCGAGCTGCGGATCTCCATCGAGACGATCACGGCGGTGGACTCCTCCCCCGCCGCCCGCAAGGCCGAAACGGACTTCGCCGCCCTCGGGCAGCGCATCGACGAGGTCTCCCACGCCTACATCTCGGCCGTCGACTCCCACGACATCGACCGCGAGGACCTCGACGCGGGCTCCGCCGCCCGGGCCCGCGCCGACCTCACCGCCGCCAAGGACGAGCTGCTGCGCGTCAAGGCCGAGCTGGAGCGCTTCGGGCAGGGCCTCGCCCCGCTGCTGAGCGCCGCCGAGACACAGCTCGCCCGGCTCGCGCCCGCCGTGGAGCGGGCCCGCCAGGGCCTCCTCGCCGCCACCCGGGCCCTCGACGCCGTCCGGGAGACCGGCCTCAAGGCCGACGGCCTCGCCGCGCGCCTCGCCGCCCTCTCCCCCGAGCTCACCCGGCTCAACCAGGGCGCCGGGCAGCACGGCGTCCAGGAGACCCTCCGGCGCGCGGAAAGGGTCCTGCACGAGGCCGAGGCCGTGTGCGCCGAGGCCGAGGCGCTGCCGGCGAAGGTCGCCGAGATCGACAAGCGCCTGGTGTCCCTGCGGACGCGTGCCCAGGCCCTGACGACCCGCGCCGCGGGCGTCGAGCCCGTCCTCAGCGAACTGCGCCGCCGCTACAGCGCCGCCTGCTGGCAGGACCTCCAGCAGGTCCCCGAGGAGGCGCAGCGGGCCGTCGCCCGGGCCGAGGAGAAGCTCGCCGAGGCCCGCCGGGCGCGGGACGAGCAGCGGTGGCCGGACGCGCTGTCCCTGCTGTCGACCGTGCGGGCCGTGCTGAGCACGACGGACGAGTCCGTCTCCGCCGCCGGGGACCGGCTGCGGCGGCTGGACGAGGTCTCCTTCGACCACCAGGGCGAGGTCGAGCGCACCCGCTTCGCGATCCGCGACGCCCAGCGGCTCGCGATGGAGGGGCGCAGCACGCCCGATCCGCGGCACGCGGGGCCGCTGGACGAGGCCGTGGAGCGCCTGGAGCGGGCGGTGGCGGGGCTGGAGGGCCGCCACCCGGACTGGTGGCACTTCCTGACCGAGACGGAGGCGGTGCGGGGGGCCGTGGCGGGGGTCGTGCAGGGGATACGGGGGGAGCGGGGGCGGTAGGGCGGTCGCCCGGGCCTGGCTATGCTGCCCGCATGCCTCGTTACGAATATCGCTGCCGTGCCTGCGGTGACACCTTCGAGCTCAGCCGGCCCATGGCCGAGTCCGGCGCGCCCGCCACGTGTCCCGTGGGGCACGAGGACACGGTGAAGCTGCTGTCGGCCGTGGCCGTCACGGGCGGCGGCTCATCCTCCGCCCCGGCCCCGCAGGGCGGCGGCGGAGGATGCTGCGGAGGCGGCTGCTGCTCCTAGCCGCCCGGCGGCTAGGAGCCCACGCGCCGGGCGAGCGTCAGCCCGTCGGCCACCGTGATCATCACGGACTCCATGCGCTTGTCGGCCGCCGCGTGCGTGTTGAACTGCCGCACGGCGGCGCCCATGGGGTGGTTGCCCGGGTCGAGGACGGATCCGGCCATCAGCACGTTGTCGACGACGATCAGCCCGCCCGGCCGCATCCGCGGGACGAGCTCCTCCCAGTAGTTGATGTAGTTGTCCTTGTCGGCGTCGATGAACGCGAGGTCGATGCGGGGCTCTTCGGGCATGGCCCGCAGGGAGTCCAGCGCGGGCGCGATGCGCAGGTCGATCCGGCCGTCGACGCCCGCCTGCTCCCAGGCCTGCCGCGCGTAGGCCGTCCACTCGTCGGAGATGTCCAGGGTGACGAGTCTGCCGCCTTCGGGCAGCGCCTGGGCCATGAAGAGCGCGGACAGGCCGGTGAAGGTGCCGACCTCCACGATGTGCCGGGCACCGGTCAGCCGGACGAGGAAGGCCATCAGCGCCCCCTGCTCCTCGGCGATCTGCTTGATCGCGTGGTCCGGCAGGGCCCGCTGGGTGGTCTCCACCAGCCCGCGTTGCACGGGGTCGAGCGGGGGGTTGTGAGCGAGCACGTACGCGTGCAGCTCGGGCGTGATGGGAGTGCCTTTGAACTCTGCCACGGGGTTCTCCTCGACTCGCCGGCGACTTGTCGCAAACGCGAACGAGCCTACGCCGCCGCACCCGTGAAAGCCCGCAGGATCTCCTCACCCGCGGCCACGCCGCGCGTCTCCAGGGCCGTGACGTGCGGGGCGGACCAGCCGGAGTCGGCGAGTTCGCCGTGGCCGGGCCGCCAGCCGCGGCCGGCCGACAGCAGCAGGTCGGCGTCGAGCAGGGAGTCCCCCGCGGCCAGCACCTCGGAGGCGCCCGCGCGCCGCGCGACCTCGGCGACCGCGGCGCTCTTGGTGAGCGGCCGGGGCACGGCGTAGAGCTTGCGGCCCTGCAGGGACACGCTCCAGCCGCGGGCGCCGGCCCACTCGGTGAGCTCCGCGACCCACTCGCCGGGCAGCAGGGCACGGTCCACGACGAGGTAGGCGAACAGGTCCTCCGCGGTGCGCTCCTTGAGCAGCCACGCCGGGTCGGCGGTCCGCACCAGGTGCGCGCGCACCTCGGCGAGCGTGGCGCACTCGGCGCCGATGCGGCGCTCCACCCCGGCCCGCCAGCCGCGGTCGGACTCGCCGTCGACGAGCAACTCCCCGCCGTTGGCGCAGATCGCGTACGCGGGGGGCCGGCCGGGCAGGCTGATCCGCCCGTACTGCTCGCGCGTCCGGGTGGTCGTGGGCACGAACACGGCCGCGGCAGTCAGCTCCGCGAGCACGGCGGCAGCGGTCTCGGTCATGTACGACAGCGGCTTGCGGTCGTAGACCTCGACGCACAGGAGCCGGGGCGCCGAGGCGTCGGGCCCGGCGAGATCGAGCGCCGCGGCCGAATAGATGAGGGTGCGGTCGAGATCACTGGCGACGACGACGGTCACTTGGCCACCGCCTTGCCGTCGGCACCGGTCGCGCCGCGGGTGTAGCGGGGGTGGATGAGGCCGACGCAGCTGTACGGCAGCCCGTCCACCTCCTCCACGGGCACGCCCCGCTGCTCGGCGAGCAGCCGCACGTGGGCCAGGTCCTCTCCGGTCCCGCGCTGGGCGAGGATCTTCCACGGGACGCGGCGCAGCAGCACCCGGGTGGTCTCCCCCACCCCCGGCTTGACGAGGTTGACGTCGTGGATGCCGTACTCCTCGCTGATCCGCTCCACGGCGGCCCAGCCGGCCCAGGTGGGCGTCCGGTCGGCGGCGGCGAGCTCCTTGGCGTCCCGCGCCACGTCCTCCTCCACCTCGCCGAAGCGGGCGGTGACGGCGTCGAGGAAGGCCCGGGACACGTCGGCCCCGGCGAGCTCCTCGTAGAACTTGGCGCCGTGGAAGTCCTCGGGCCCCACCAGGTCCGAACGCAGCACCGTACGCGAAATGAGCCCGGAGACCGTGGAGTTGAGACAGGCGGACGGAATCAGGAAGTCGTCCCGCGTCCCGTAGGTGTCCACGCACTGCCCCGGGTCGGCCAGCACGGCGATCCGCGGGTCGAAGCCCTCGAAGTCCTCCAGCGCCTCCGCCAGTTCACGCGTGATGGCGCCCTTGCCCGTCCAGCCGTCCACGAAGACGACGTCACGGGGGTCGTGGTGCTCGGCCAGCCAGCGCAGGGCGACCCGGTCGATGCCGCGCCCCCGCACGATGGAGACGGCGTAGTGCGGCAGGTCCAGGCCGTGCGCGTGCCGCGCCCAGCGGCGCATCAGCACCCCCACCGGCGTCCCGGCCCGGGCCAGCGAAACGAGCACCGGCCGCGGCGAACGCTCGGCGAGCACAAGCTCGGTGACGGCCCCCACGGCACGGGCCATGCGACCCGCCGACGCGTCCAGGGCCGCGTGGAAGAGCGCCTGGTACTGCTCGCTCGGCTGGTACTCGACGGGCAGCGACTCGGCGTAGTGCGCACCGCCGCTCTGAATCGCCTCCTCGCGCTCCTCGGTGGGCGCCTCCAGCTCGGCACCGGAAAGGTCCTGGAGGAGCCAGCCGACGTCCTCCGGCTCGTAGGAGGAGAAGGCGGGGCCTCTGAGCGGTTCGGGCATGGAGGAAGCGACCTCGGGAACGTAGGAGGGAACGACGGCCAGCAGCACCTGACCGGTATGCGGGGCGACCGCGTCGAGCAGGCCGCCCGGGGCGTGCAGTGCGGCGGTGTCGCCGCGGGAGTCGACCACGACCACCACGGCGTCGAAGCCGGCGCCCGCCACGTTGTACGCGTAGCGGTCGCCCGGGCCGTCGTCCGGGGCGTCGTGCGCCGGGAAGGTGATCCGCGAACGGATCGCGTAGCCCGGGTCGTCCACGGCCAGCACCGGCGACCGCGTGGTCGTCGAAAAGAGGATGTCCACCCCTCCCAGGGCGTCGTCCAGCGCCTGGGCGAGCCGCAGCGGCGCGTACATCAACTCCTCGTTGCCGAGGACGAGGACGCGCCGCGGGGTGCGATCGCCATCGCCGTCTGCGGGTGCGGCCGTGCCCACCCGTGCCGCCCCGGCGGCACGATTGCCCACAGCCAGGGCGAGCGTGTCCGCCATCCGCGGGAGCGCGGCCTCCAGCAAGACCCGGTGCTCCGGCGTGAAACCGTGCCGGCCCCCGTCGGGAACCCCGGACGGCCACGGGAGGTCGACGCGGGAGGTGGTGGGGGCGCAGGGGTGGGGGTCCGGGGCGCTGACGTGTATTTGCGGGTCCGGTGAGGAAGAGGGCTCCGCTGCGGCACCGCGCTCGGGCCCGTAAATATACGGCCCCGGACCCCCGCCCCGGAGCCCCCGCCGCCGGACCCGAGACGCACCCGCACCCGCACCCGCAGCGGCAGCCGCAGCCGCCTCCCGCTCCCGCTCGGCCACCAGCTCCTGCCCGCGCTCCAGCACCCCCTCCGGCAACCGCACCGCCCCCGAAGCGAGCGCGATCAGATCCACCCGCGCGCCCAGCTCCGCCGCGAACTCGTCCAGACGGGCCCGGTCCCCCTCCGACCGCATGTCGACCAGCGCAACCACGACATACCGCGACCGCGGAAACCGCGCGTGCAACGCCGCGACCGTGTTCAGGACCGTCCGCCCCGTGGAGAACTCGTCGTCGACCAGCACCAGCGGCCCGTCCCCGGAGAAGAACCCCGCGTCCTCCGGCAGCAGCAGGTGCGACGTGGCGTGGCTGTGCTCCTCCTCGAAGCCGCCGACCGGCGCAACCCCCGCCACGGCCCGCCGCGTCGAGTGCAGGTACGGGGCGAGGCCCAGACCATCCGCGACGGCGTGCCCCAGCCCCGTGGCCGTCTCGGCGTACCCCAGGACGACGGCCCGCGCCGCCTCCTCCTCGCCCAGCAAGGCCCGCACCCGCCGCCCGAGCCCGGCCCCGGACTCGTACACCGCCGCCGGCGACGCCGGCACATGCTTGCCCAGCACGTTCGACACGAGCAGATGC
This sequence comes from Streptomyces sp. KLMMK, assembly GCF_036961605.1. Taxonomy (NCBI): domain Bacteria; kingdom Bacillati; phylum Actinomycetota; class Actinomycetes; order Kitasatosporales; family Streptomycetaceae; genus Streptomyces; species Streptomyces sp. KLMMK. Next base: position 2,094 of record NZ_JBAMDC010000320.1, on the reverse strand, counting down.
GCCCGCTTCGGGTTCCTCCTCAGCGCCAGCCCCAGAAGCCCCGGCAGCTGCGCGTCACCGTCCAGCGAGACACCGAGCCGCTCGGCGACCCACGCTCCGGACCACACTCCGCTCACGCGCCCGCCCCCACGCTCGCCGCCAGCAGCTCCACAAAGCTCACGTCCTCCCGCGCGACGCCGAAGACCTCGGCGCGCAGCATGATCCGCTCGGCCCAGGCCCGGTGCGGCTTCACTTCGTTCATCTTGTTCGTGTAGGCGGACCGCAGCACGCCGCCGCCGTCCCGCTCCGGCCGCAGGATGTCCTGCGCGTCGCTGAACTCTTCATGGCTGACGACGGACAGGGCGTGCACGGGCGCGACGTGCGAGGGATGGATGCAGGTCTTGCCCTGGAGCCCGTTCGCCCGGTCGAGCTGGATCTCGCGCAGGAGCCCGTCCATGTCGTGCTGGATGAGGGCGGTGCGCAGCTCCTCCGCGGGCCCGGCGAAGGGCGTGCGCCGCAGCTGGGGCTTGAACATCCGCTCGTGCTGTCTGAAGTACTCCCACACGGGACCGGTGACGGTGAAGCCGGTGCCGTCGGCCCGCCCGAGCACGTTCACGACGTCGGCGATCACCGAGGCGACGAGCTGGACGTCGTAGGCGGTCATGTCGGGCGCTCGGCGCAGCCCGTACGCGGAGCAGAAGTCGGTGACGCCGAGCCGCAGGGCGAGCACCCGGTCGCGGTACTTCTCGACGGTGCGGGCGATGCCGGCGAGGGCCTCGCGGCGCGTCTCCAGGTGCAGCAGCTCGGGCGACTCCAGGACGGGCATGGCGAAGAGCCGGTGCCCGCACTGCGCTTCAGCCTCGGTGAGCGCTTCCAGGAAGGGCACGCCCCGCTCCTCGGTGAACTTCGGCAGGACGAAGCCGGAGAGCAGCCCGACGGCGGGCCCGAGCCGCCGTACGAGGTCGGTGATCTGGGCGGGCTCGCGCACGCGGATGAAGAGCAGGGGCACGGGGCCGCCGGCGGCGTCCATCGCGGTGAACTGCCGGACGAGGTTCTCCTCGGCGGCGACGACGTCGTGGTCGCCTATGGAGTCCTCCAGGCAGAGGACCATGGACACGACGCCGCGCCCGGCCTGCTTGGCGATGTCGGCGGCGAGGGTCGGCCGCGTGGCGGGGCTGTAGAGCGTGGCGCCGAGGGCGACGGAGAGCGTGCGGGCCGGGGAGCCGGCGTCGAAGGCGACCGGCTCCTGGTGGAACAGTCCATTCCGCACTGAGGGCGCAAGGTGTTCGAAATGCCTCATTACTCTCCCCGTAGCCACGACTTCCCACCGGCTCGTCCGGGCAGAAGTGTGGCCGATTATCGTACGTCCGGCGACCGGTCAAGAGTTCCCCAAGTGCATGAAAATCTGGGGCCCCGTATGAGTCCCCGAAGTGTCGGCCCGGGGAGCCGGCGGGGGCGCCGTGTGCCGGTTTCGTGATCGTCGCCACCGCTGCCGCCCCCTGCGTTGTCCCCCGCAGCCGCGGGAGGGCAGGATTGCGGACATGACGCACGCCATGCTGAAGGGGTCGAACATCCCGCTGGACGCCCGCGCCGTGCGGGCCGTACTGCGCTGGACCCCCGGCCCGGGCGTCCCGGACGTGGATGCCTCCGCCCTGCTCGTGGGCGAGGAGGGCCGCGTCCGCTCGGACGAGGACTTCGTCTTCTACAACCAGCCCCGCCACCCCTCCGGCGCCGTCCGCCACCTGCCGAAGAAACGGCTGGTCGAAGGCTTGACGGACGCGATCGAGACCGACCTGACCGCACTGGAGCCGTCGGTGCAGCGGGTCGTGCTGGCCGCCTCGGCGGACGGCGGCGACTTCGGCGGGGTCCGGGACCTGTGCGTCCTGGTCTACGACGCGGCGGCGGTCCCCCCGGGGCAGACCGGGGAGCCGCTCGCGCTGTTCGAGGTCCGTCCGGAGACGGGCTCCGAGACCGCGATGATCTGCGGGGAGCTCTACCGGCGCGGGGACGGCTGGAAGTTCCGGGCGCTGGGACAGGGCTACGCGTCGGGGCTGGTCGGGCTGGCCACGGAGTTCGGGATCTCGGTCGACGAGTCCGAGGAGGCGGGAAGCGACG